>JACQPI010000178.1 GCA_016207585.1 Elusimicrobiota bacterium
AACCTAGGGCCTCGGCGAGCAATGCAAAAATGGAATTAGTATACTCCTCTCTCGCCGACCCATGCCGAATCTCGCCTATACCGCGCTTCTGATCCTATGGGCTTTCGCGTTCGTCTTGCAGGCCGGGAGGCTCTCACGCCAGGCCTCGCTCCTCGGAAAGACCCAGGACGTCCTGGAATCGGAGGCCCGCACCCTGCTCCATGGATCCCAACAGCTGACGCGGACGATCGAAGACCTGCGATCCTTGACGAACGAAATGGAGTTCCTGCAGGACCTCCCGAACCTTCTGCCGCAGGACAAAAATTACGTCCGCACCCAAAAAGCGATTTTGGAGGACGTGCAGGAATTGCGCCGGAACGTCGGTCGGCGGCTTCAGAACAGCCTTCACATCATCGTGGACGGAAAAGCGAACAAGCTCTATTTAAAAAAGGGATTGCAGCTCCTTTGGGAAGCCGATTGTTCCGTCGGAAGGGGCGGCACGCTCATCGACAAAACGACGGGCCGGCGCTGGCAGTTCGTGACGCCTCGGGGCGAATTCAAGGTCCTGGGTAAACGCGAAAAACCGGACTGGGCCAAACCGGACTGGGCCTTCGTCGAGGCCGGAGAGCCGATTCCCCCGCCCGACGACCCCAAACGAAAGGTGGCCGGTGAATTAGGCGCTTATGTCCTCAACCTCGGGGACGGCTACCTCATCCATGGCACTCGAAACGAGGAACTCTTGGGTCGCCCCGTCTCCCACGGCTGCGTCCGATTGGGAAGCGAAAATCTTAAAAAACTATATGAAACCGCGCCGGTCGGGACAAAGGCGTATATCATTTATTAATGAACCTGCGCGACGCTAGATCGAAGATCTCCGGCCTTCTCGACGAGTGGTCGCGGCCGGCCCCAGGGGCGGCCCTCGTTCTCTTCGGCGTGGCGTCGCTTTTCGGCTCGGCGGTGCTCCAATCCTGGCTTACGCGGGAGCTGACCGCGGCGCGCGGCGCCCTTTCCAATGTTCAGGCCGCAAACGCGCGTATGACGTCGGCGGTTGAAGAGTACCAGTCGCTTCGCGCGTTGCGCGGCCACGATGTGGACCGCCTTCATCGAGACATCTCATACCTGACGCGCTCCCGCAAGACATCCGTCGAAACCACTCTGAAGATCCAAGAGGAACACCGCCTTTTGGAAAAACAGTGGGAGGTCATGACCACCTACCTTTTCTTGGATGAGCCGACCCGGAAGATACATCTCATGCGAGGACTGCAATCCCTGGAAAGCTATGCCGTCTCTCACGCGCCCCCGCGCGCCTACGGCGACGACACACCGCTTCCGCCTCTTGCCCGCGTCACCTCCAAGGAGCGCTTCGCCCATCCCGAAAGAGGGACCTACCAGGAACAGGCGGACGGACAGCTCCTCTGGGCCCCGCCCCAGGCGGGCACATCGGTTCGGGCGAACGCCCTGGGGGAGTATGTGATCTTTACCGACAGCACGCTTATACTCCACGGACCCCCGCGCAATCCCGTCGAACACGAGAATTTTCCCCACCATTGCCTTGGCCTCAGCCTCCCGGTCGCTCAAAAACTGTACGCGAAGAGCTTCATCGGCGCCAAAATCCTGTTGAAAGCCCCTGAATCGCAGGAAGAACCTCCCGCGGCCCCAGTGCCCTGATTCCCCATGCGCACGCGCGGTGCGGATTCCAGTCCAAAAGACCCCGGACTTTATAGGCCCTCTACCAAGCCGATCATAGTACTTTAGACCCTTTTTGAGAGCGCCCCCCCAAGGATACGATATCCTTTGTCCTTGCTTTCTCGAAATGGAGAACGAATCATGACGGTCGTTCCGGTTGGCGCCCCCGCAATCAGTCATAGTCCCGAATATCTCAGACGCCGCTTCTTCAACTGGTTTCCCCTCGGCCTGACCTATGCCACCTTCTACATGGCCCGCTACAACCTGAACGTCTCCTCCACCGAACTCATGACTCGATTCCATTGGACCAAGGCCGAGTTCGGCTGGATCGCGACGGCCGGCTTCTGGACCTATGCCCTGTCGGTGCTGGCCAACGGCCCGCTGACCGACCGGCTCGGCGGCCGGCGGGCGATCCTGGTGGCATCCCTGGGAACCGCCGCCATCAACGGCCTCGTGGGGTTTCTTTTCATGAACGGCTGGGCCGCCAAGGTGCTGGTCGGAATGAGCCTCCTCTATGCCGTCAATCAATATTTCCAGTCCTTCGCGGCCCTGGCCATCGTCAAGATCAACGCCCCGTGGTTCCATGTCCGGGAACGCGGCGTCTTCGGCGGCATCTTCGGCATCATGATATCGAGCGGCTACTTCCTGGCGATGACCGTGGGCGGCTGGATACTCGCCTACCTTCCCTGGTACTGCGTCTTCCTGATCCCCTCCGCGGCGGTCGCGACGATGCACTGGGTGGATCGCAAATTCATCGTTGACACCCCTCGGGATGCCGGTTTCTCCAACTTCGACACCGGAGACGCCACGAGCCATCGTCAAGATAAGGACGAACCGATCGACCGGGCCTATCTCATGCAGAACGTCCTCGCCAATCCCGTCATCCTGACTCTCGTCGCGGCCGAGTTCTGTACCGGCTTCGTCCGCCAGGGTCTCCTCCTCTGGTTCGTGCCGTTTCTAAAGGAAGTTCATCATATCCACCATGGAACGACCTTGTTCTCCGTGGCGACGATCGGCATCACGGTCGGAGGGATTGTGGGCGGCCTACTGTGCGGTTTTCTCTCGGACAAGGTATTCGGATCGCGCCGCCCTCCAGTCGCCTTCATCTTTTATCTAGGCCAAATAGGATCGCTGCTCCTGCTTGGCCAGGCCCAAAACCCGGCCGTGGCCGCCGTCCTCATCGGCTTCACGTGCCTTTGGATTTTTGGAGTGCATGGGATGCTTTCCGGAACCGCTTCGATGGATTTCGGAGGGACCAAGGCCGCCGCCACCGTCACCGGCCTCCTCGACGGCATCCAGTACGTCGCCTCCGGATTGACGGGCTTTCTCCTAGGCTCCCTGCTGGACCGCTTCGGCTGGGCCGCCTGGACCTGGATGATCATTCCCTTCTCGGTGATCGGCGGCGGCCTGATGCTCACCCTATGGAACGCCACTCCCAAAAATACGCGCGTCACGGTTCCCAAGAAAGACTTCCCCGTGCAAAAACCGGAGGAGCCCCCGCTCCCGGCCTAATGGCTCCTATGGAAGACGTTCTAGACAAGATCCTGTCGCGAGTCCAGAAGGTTTCCCGAACCGGGGAGGCCCGACCGATCCTCCTCTTCGATATCGACGACACGCTGCTTTCGACCACCCAGCGGCATCTGCGCATCCTGCGTGAATTCGCCAGCCGGTCCGAAATCCTCTCGCGCCATCTCCAAGAGGCCTGGACGCTGATCCAGTTGGAACCCGTGCACCTGCGCTATGCGATCGCCGACACGGCCCAGGCGGCAGGCGTCTCGGACACCGGCCTTTTACACCATCTCAAGGACTTCTGGTCCGATCGCTTCTTCAAGAACGATTATCTGATGGATGATGTCGCGATCCCGGGCGCCGCGCGATATTGCGGGGATGTTGTAGAACGGGGCGGGGGACTTATCTATCTGACCGGGCGAGATACAACGATGCGCAAGGGAACGCTCTATGCCCTGCGCGAAAACGGCTTTCCACTTCCAAGCGACGATGGGATTGAGCTCATCCTCAAGCCACGGTTCGATATGCCCGATCTCGAATTCAAGTCGGATGTCCTAAAATCCATCTCGCCACGACGCTCCATCGTGGCCGGCTTCGAGAATGAGCCCGCCGGAGCGAACCTGTTCCAAGAAAATTTTCCGCAGGCGGATATCGTATGGCTCAACACGAAACACTCCGGCCGCCCCGTCGAGCTGGCCGCCGCCATCCACCGGATCGACGACTTCCGGCGATCACGCCCCCCGCTCGTTTCTTCCGGCTCAACGCTGCCAGCCAATTCTTGACATCTTCCTCCAGGAACGGCTTCCGGAAAGCAACGCGCAATCCGGCGCGTTCCGCGCGGTCGGCGGACTCGGGATCACCCGTCATCATAAAAATCAGCGCCGCTGGAGACCGGCGCTGAATTTCGGCGCATGCGGCGACTCCGTCCATTTGGCCCGGCATGTCTATATCGCTTAAAATTACCTCGCAGCGCGTCGCCTCCCATTTTTTCCATAGATCGACTCCATCCTCGGCCATACTCACCGATCCGCCCTCTCTTTCAATGATCCGCGCGATAAGGCGGCGCAATACGGCATCGTCATCCGCCACCAAAACTTTCATGGTTTCTCTCCGAACGAATCTAAGGCATCAACCATTCCCTGCGCTTTGCTCGGTCATGAAGTATACAGCGCGCAATCGCGCATGTCAAGTCTAAAAGGTTTTAATTAACAATCCTTATGGTGCCTAAACCGTGACGGCATATACTGATACAATGGACCCCGCCGCGAAGATCGATGCCCGACATTTATCAACGCCTGGGCCAGCGCGTCCGCCAAGAGAGGCTCCGCCTTGGATGGACCCAAGAGGAACTTGCGGAAAAGGCCGATTTACACGCAGCTTATATCGGGCAAATCGAGCGGACCCAGAAAAAGGTGAGCCTGGCGACGGTGGATCGGCTCGCCACGGCCCTAGAGGTCGGTATCGGGTTTCTCCTAAGCCAAGAAGAGCGTTCCTACCGCCCTTCCAACTGGGAGACCCGAATCAACGGCTTGCTGAAAGGGAAAAGCCTGTCCGAAAAAGGAGCGCTGTACCGCACCTTGAAGGGATTCGCCAAAGAAATCCGAAGTATCCGCTAAGCCGCGCTAGCGCTCCACCGCCACCGCCACCGACTCGCCTCCGCCCAGACAAATCGCGGCCACCCCGCGTTTAAGATTCCTTTTCTTGAGAGCATGCACGAGCGTCACGAGGATCCTGGCGCCGCTGGCGCCGATGGGATGCCCCAAAGCGACCGCCCCCCCGTTCACGTTGACCCTCTCCCGCGGGATTCCAGCCAGTTTCATGACCGCCAAAGCGACGACCGCGAACGCCTCGTTGATCTCGAAGAGGTCGACGTCCGCTTTTTTCCAGCCGATGCGATTCAATAATCGCTCGATCGCCCCGGCGGGGGCGGTCGTGAACCATTGAGGCTCCTGGCTGAACGTCGCCCACCCGGCCAGCCTCCCCAGCACGGGCTTGCCCGCCGCGGCCCCGGAAGAGGCCACGACAAGGGCCGCGGCTCCGTCGTCGATCTTGGAGGCGTTGGCCGCCGTGATGGTCCCTCCGGGCTTAAATGCCGGCTTGAGTTTTGGTATTTTATCGAATGAGACTCTCTTCGGCTCCTCGTCCTCCATAATGCCGTCCACTGGAACAATTTCCTCGGCAAAGGCCCCTGTCCTTTGCGCCTCGAGCGCGCGTTGATAGGACTCGATCGCAAAGCGGTCCTGGTCGCCCCGGCCGATCGCCTCTTTTTCGGCGCAGAGCTCTGCGCAATCCCCCATATGGACATTGCCGTAGGGATCCCATAATCCGTCCTTGAGGATCGCGTCCACCAACTGCCCGTGCCCCAAGCGATAGCCTCCGCGGGCCTTCTCCAAAATGTACGGCGCCTTGCTCATCGATTCCATCCCGCCGGCGACGGCGACCGTCGAGTCGCCCAGCCGGATCGACTGCGCGGCCATCATGACCGCTTTCATCCCGGAGCCGCACACCTTGTTGACGGTCGTCGCGCCGGTCGAGGCGGGAATTCCGGCCGCGATCATCGCTTGCCGGGCCGGGGCTTGCCCGATGCCAGCCGATAAGACGTTCCCCATGACGACCTCGCTCACTTGGTCCGGCGGGAATCCGGACCTCGCCACGACCTCCGCGATCACTTTCCCGGCCAGTTGAGGCGCCGTGTAGCTCGACAACGCGCCGCTGAGAGTTCCGATGGGAGTTCTCGCGGCGCTCAAAATCACCACTTCATCCATGGACACCTCCTCCAAGTCGCCCCCCCGGACCTAACTATACCAAACCAGGCGGGCGAGCCAACCGAAAACCACGCACAGGACGCCCCCCAGATTGATGCTGAACCACGAAAAATCTATGATCCGGCGCCGCTTCAGATAAATCAGATTCAATCCCCACAGGAGGACCGGCACGCTCCACCAGGATCCGGGCAGCAGAAAACACAACCCCCAAACCAGGCGCATCAATATGGCCAGGTATTTTTCATCCGTTCCAGGATAAGACCCCCCGAAGAAGTCTTTTTCCAGGAAATAGATGAAAACCGTCGCGAAGTGGGTCACCCCGATCGCGAGAATCCCTACCACCGGCCACTTTTCGGGGACCCAGCCGTCGCTCATGTCGGACAATCCGATGGGCAAAAATACAAAGAGGCACGCGAAATGAATGACCTGGTCCCAAAGCAGATAGATCGTATTGTCGGGAGTCCGATAATGCTCGATCGTATGGATGCGCCAGAAATCCTCAAGGAAGTGCAACACGAAAATGATGAGGATGCAGCTCCAACCCGACAAACGCAACCACGGGGTATTCACCCAATGCCAGTCGAGATACGGCCAGGTTAAAACGAGGTAAAACAGGGGATGCATCCCGCAGTGCACGAGCAACCCCTTGAGACTGCGGCGCTTCCACGCGTTGATGAAGTTCGTTTGAAACGTGAAATCCGCCAGGAAATGGCCGAACAGCAGTCTCCAGAAAATGATCATTTCGCGGTCAGGTTAAAGACGCCGTCCCATGTTTGCGGGTCTGGCGGAATTTGCGCGTAATCGGAGGACGCGTTGAAGTAAAGCTTGGAAGGCGGGTCGTCGGGAATCACCTTGAGGACCTCCCCGAAAGCATCGCGGGCTCCGGAGAAATCCCTTTTATTGAACAAATCCAGACCGCGCCGATATAGAACGAGGGCCCTTTGCCAGTCCTCCGTCAGCCGTCCCTTCCGGCACAGCAGCTCGTAAACCCGTATCGGCACCGCCTTGCCCACGACGCGCACGCGGCCGAGCTCCCTCGCCTCCACCTCCTCCGCGG
>JACQPI010000179.1 GCA_016207585.1 Elusimicrobiota bacterium
CCCTCCGACCAGGAAGTCGATGCGTGTCTTGATCCATTTCTCGACCTCGCGGACCGCGGCCTCCTCCAATTCCGTGACGTCCGCCAAATAGTGCGCGACTCGCGTCCGTACTCCGTCGCTTTGTGATTCCAGGAACCGCGAGGCGATGTGAGGCGGCAGATAATGGATCACCATCGCCAGGTGTTCCGGCGTTCCGCGCCGCATCAGGTAGGCCAATTTCGGGAGGTGTTCCTCGCGGATGAAAGAAAAGGGCCTTTCCTCATCCGCGATGCCCTTAGGGGCTCCGTTGGTGTGGGCCGCCGCAAGGTTCGACGCGGCCGCCGCGACGGCGGGGGCTTCCGCCTTGGAGGCGGGCGTCTGGCCGTTTTGAGCTTGGCTCCGCAGGATTTCGGCCAACTGCCGTCCCACCCCGAGAAACGGTCTGAGAAAACCGGCATATAACAGGACCAGCGCAGCCAGGATAGTGAGCAGCCAGGGGATCTTCCAAAGCTGCTGCGGCGTCAGGAAATCCGCCGCCGAGAGCGGCTTTACCTTGCGGAAGGCCATCTTCTCGATTGTTACGGAGTCCTGTTTGTTAGGCGCGATACCCAAGAGGCCTCCCGTCACCTTTCGGATGAGCTGGATGTCCGATTCGTCGGTTGATTTATCCACGATAATGCTCGCCTGAATGCGCTTGACCATGGTCAGGCTGGCACCCAAGGCTCCGGGGATGGCCGGGTTCTCCTTCGCCGGGACGCCGGGCATGACCTCCTCGGCCGCTTCCTTTTCCTCCTGTTCCGTTCGCAGGTCCGCGTTGATGATGACGAGGACGTCCTCGGACCCGAGAACCTCGGTCAAGAGGGATCTCAGCCGCCTTTCCAGGGAGCTTTCGAGGGCGATCTTGGCCTCGATCGCCTTGGAGGTGGATTCGCGCACGGTGGTCGCGGCGTGGGCGGGAAGGCGGAATAAAGAGAGGAGCAACGGCAGGAAGAGCAGGGAAAGTACGCCGGGTCGCAATCCTCTCATGGTGTCGTCGGTCGAATCTAGGGTAACAGGAGGGTGTAAAATTTTCAAGTCCTAAAAAACGATCCCCAAAGGCAATGCGCACATGCGCCTCGATAACGTGCGATCCGTATTGCCAAATTTAATCTCCGTAATGGGTGCGGGCGCGTTCGATGTAGACGATTTTATTGGCGGCATCAATGCTATAAATAATGCGGTCTTTGTAGGTCAACCTGAAAGAATAGCTGCCGACCAAATCTCCAAAAAGTTTCTTGCCGCTATAAGGATTTTGAGATAAACCATGAGCCAAGATGTCGCGCAGCTTGACTTTTAATTTCGGCGGCAAAAGATCGATGTCTTTTTTGGCCTGGCGGGTGATGCGTATCTCGTAAGGCACGAGTCAAGCGCCAAAGACTTGACTCAATGAATAGGTCCGGCCTTTTGCGATATCCTTTTTAGCCCTGCGCACTCCAGCTAAAACCCCAGGAGTGGACAAGAGTTCCAGGGTTTCGATCAGGCTTTCAAAGTCTTCCTTGGACATCAAAACCGTCTCACCCGCGCGGGAAGTGATGCAATAGGGCTGGTGGGTGCGTGCGGCGCGTTTAATGAGATCAAACAGATGGCTGCGAGCGTCGGTAGCCGTGATCGTGTTCATGTACATATTATGGTACATGTAAGCACTTTTGTCAAGATAATCCGGACCCTATGTCAGGACCCTAAAAGAGGGTCCCCCTCCCGGTCTCCCGGAAGGGGGATCGTCTCCCCGCAGACGCCTCGTTGAGGCTCAGGCGTCCAGGTAGAGATGGAACTCCGCCGGGTGCGGCCGCATCCGAACGAAGTCCGCCTCCTTTTTCCATTTATACTCTATCCAGGTGCGGAGGAGCTCTTCCGTGAAAACCCCTCCCTGAAGGAGGAACTTGTGATCGCTCTCCAGGGCCCGCAACGCCTCGTCGAGGCTTCCCGGCACCTTGGGAATACGCGCGAGCTCCGCGGCCGGCAGCTCGAAGATGTCCTTTTCCACCGGCGATCCCGGGTCGATTTTATTGAGCACCCCGTCGATTCCGGCAAGGAGCATCGCCGAGAAGGCGAGGTAGGGGTTGGCGGTCGGATCCGGCGGGCGGTATTCGATACGCTTGGTCTGGGCGTCCTTGGCGGGGTCGGACCGGAAGTAGGTCGGGATGCGTATCGCCGCCGAGCGGTTGCGCGAGGAGTAGGCCAGGTTGACCGGGGCCTCGTAGCCGGGCACCAGGCGCTTGTAGGAGTTCGTCGTCGGACTGCAGAGCGCGCACAAGGCCGGAGCGTGGCGCAGGAGCCCGCCGATGTAGCACAGCGCGGTCTGGCTGAGTCCCGCATACTCCTTGCCCGCCATGAGGTTCAAGCCTTCCCTCCATAGGCTCTGGTGGCAATGCATGCCGTTGCCGTTGTCCCCGAAGAGCGGCTTGGGCATGAAGGTGGCGACCTTGCCGTGCTTGCGCGCGACGTTGCGGACGATGTACTTGAAGAGCATCAGCTGGTCCGCCGCGGCGGTCAGCGTCTTCGCCCCGACCGCGATCTCGCCCTGTCCGGCGGTCGCCACCTCGTGGTGGTGGAGGTAGGCCCCGACTCCCGCCTCGCGCGAGCGCAGGAGCATCTCGGAGCGCAGGTCCATGAGGGAATCGGTCGGCGGCACCGGGAAGTAGCCCTCCTTGAAGCGCGGCCTGTAGGCG
>JACQPI010000176.1 GCA_016207585.1 Elusimicrobiota bacterium
CATCCTGCCTTTGCCCAAGTGATCGAGGCGTTCGAAAACGGTTCGGAAAATGGTTCAATAGAAACGGACGGGCCAAGGAGGTTGAACGAACACTATGCCGCTCATCATCCCTCAAGTCATCGAACGCGCCACCCAGGGCGCCATGGTCGGCTACGACATCTATTCGCGGCTCCTGAAGGACCGCATCATCTTCGTCGGGGGCTACGAAGGCTCCGTCACGACCGACTCGGCCAACGTCTTGATCGCCCAGCTTCTATATTTGGAGTCGGAGGATTCCGGCAAGGACATCAACCTCTACATCAATTCCCCGGGAGGGATGGTGACGGCGGGGCTCGCGGTCTATGACACGATGCAGTACATCAAGGCGCCCATCACCACGATCTGCATCGGCATGGCGATGTCCTTCGGGGCGGTGCTCCTGGCGGCCGGCAGCAAAGGCCGGCGCTTCGCCCTTCCGCAGTCGCGCGTGATGATCCACCAGCCGGTCATCTACGGCGAGGGCATCTCGGGCCAGGCGACCGACATCGAGGTCGAGGCCAAGGAGATGACGAAGACCAAGCGCATCCTCAACGAGATCATCGCGCGCCACTCCGGCCAGAGCGTCGAGCGCGTCGCCAAGGACGTCGAGCGAAATTTTTACATGTCGGCCGACGAGGCCAAGACCTACGGGATCGTCGACGAGGTGATCCAGAACCCCAAGGCGGTCAAGCGTTAGGGCCGTCTCCTTGACAGCGGGAGAGAGGGGCGGGTATAATACTGGCAGTCGCGCATACCGATTGCTAATATTATGAGGCAGCTGGCCCCCCGAGTCGTCGAGGAGCGCAAAAAAAGGCTCCTGCAGTGGGTCGTCCACCGCTATATCAAGACGTCCGTTCCTATCCCTTCCCAGACGATCTCGGAGGAGGCCGGCCTCAACCTCTCCAGCGCCAGCATCCGCAGCCTGCTGCATGAGTTGGAGCGGGAGGGCCTGCTGCACCAGCCGCACACCTCGGCGGGCCGCGTCCCGACCGACAAGGGCTACCGCTACTACGTCGATTACCTGATGGAGGTGCAGCGCCTGGCGACCGAGGAGAAGGAGGGGCTGGAGCGGCAGTATTCGAGGCGCGTCGAGGAACTGGACCATCTTTTGTCGGAGACTTCCAAGCTCCTGGCGCACTCCTCCCGCTCGGCGGGGCTCGTCCTTTCTCCCAAAATGGAAAAACAGTCCCTGCGGCGGCTGGAGATCCTGCCCATCGGAGGCTCCCAGGTGCTGGTGGTCGTCGTGACGCAGGCTGGACTCATCCGGCATTGGCCGATCAAGCTTTCGAGAACGCCGACCGCGTCCCAGCTCCAACGCCTCAACCGGTTCCTCAACGACAATATCCAATCGAAATCGATCCGGGAGGTCAAGGCGGCGATCCAGGCCAAGATCGAGGCGGCGGAGCGGGAGCTGCACGATCTCGAGGATTTCGCCCGCCGCCTTCTCGATGGAATCGTTTGCTTCGATCCGCCCGGGGAGCTTTACATGGAGGGAACCGCCCATATCTTGGCGCGCCCGGAGGAGCTGGGGGATTTTAAAGAAGTTCAGTCGTTGATCCGGCTTATCGACGAGAAACGTACCTTGGGAGAGGTCCTGGAGCGGGAAATCGAGAGCCGCCGCGGCGCCTTGGAAGCCGAAAGCCGGATGCCGGTCCAAGTGCGCATCGGCCGCGAGAACGCCCTGCCGGGTCTGCGCAACGTCAGCTTGGTGACGACGACCTATAGCTACGGGGACCAGGTGGTCGGGGTCTTGGGAATCCTGGGGCCCAAGCGCATGGAGTACTCCAAGATGATCGGCCTGGTGGATCTCGTCAGCGAAATGGTTTCCAAGACCCTTAAATCGTTCTCATTGGAGTGAGCGCATGGCAGGCTCAAGAGACGAAACGGCCTCGGGGCCGGAGTCGGCGGCCGAGGGAGAACCGAAAAAAGACGCGGGGCTTCCCGCCGGCGACACGGCTCAGGCCTATTACGACCAACTCCTGAGGCTCAAGGCGGATTTCGAGAACTTCCGCAAGCGCGTCGATCGGGAGCGGCCGGACTGGGTGCGCTACGGCGAGGCGGGCCTTCTGGAGCGACTGCTCCCGCTCTACGACCTGTTGCTGCAGGCGCATGATCAGGTCCTGCGAAGCGCCGACTCGAGCGCCTCCAAGGAATTGATCCAGGGCCTGGAGCTTATTTTCAAGGAATTCAACCGGATTTTCGAGTCGGAAAACGTGAAGGTCATCGAATCGGTGGGCAAGCCCTTCCACCATGACCTGCACGAAGCGCTCGGTTTCGTGGAGATGGACGAGCGGCCCGACGGGACGGTCGTGGAGGAGCTGCAGCGCGGCTACACCTTCCAGGGGAAGGTGCTTCGGCCGGCGCGGGTGCGTGTCGCGAAATCGAAGAAACAAGAATCTATAGGAGGAGAGCCATGAGCAAGATCATCGGCATCGACTTGGGGACGTCCAACACCGCGGCGGCGGTCCTGGAGGGGGGCAAGTCCACGATCATCCCCTCCGCGGAAGGGACCAGCGTCGGAGGAAAGGCCTTCCCTTCCTACGTCGCGTTCACCAAGGACGGCCAGCTCCTGGTCGGGGAGCCGGCCCGCCGCCAGGCGGTCGCCAACCCGGAGGGGACCTTCACCGCCTTCAAGCGGAAGATGGGGCAGGACTTCCACTATCGGGCCTCGGGCAAGGAGTACACCCCGCAGC
>JACQPI010000012.1 GCA_016207585.1 Elusimicrobiota bacterium
CATGTCGGAGGTGATCGCGAAGGCGGAGTCCTCCACGTTCGCCTACCGTAAGACTCCGGCCGCCATCATGGACATGGAAGCCGAGCGGGGCTTCGCCCAGGCCCTGGCCCGCGCGGCGGCCGCGGCCTGCGGGAGCTCGCGCGCCAAGGCGATCGTCGTCTTCACGCTGACCGGCTGGTCGGCGCGCGTCATGGCCAAACACCGGCCGCCGATCCCGATCTACGCGCTGACCCCGAACCGCCGCATACTCCACCAGATGTCCCTGGAGTGGGGCATCGTCCCCATCCTATGCCCCCTCGCCCAATCGACCGACCCCATGATCGCGCGCGGGGAGCGCATCGTCGTCGCGCGCGGGCTCCTCAAGCGCGGCGACGTGGCGATCGTCCTGGCCGGCGGCACCGCCAAGCACCGCGCCGCCAACATGATCAAGATTCTCACGATCGGAGAGTAGTTTTCTCCACCGAAAGACCCATGCCCCGCAGGGCCATAAGGCCCTTCCGGCCTTTCGGCGATTCTTATAATCTGTTTCCATGCCAGCCCGCGACAAAAACATCCCCGCCACCCAAGCCGCGCTTGAGGCCGCCAAGACGGAGTTAATGGCCAGCCTGGTGCGCCATGACCAGACCCTGGATCGGCATACCCAGACCCTGGATCGGCAGGCCAGGGCCATCGTCGAACTGCAGGCTGATGTGCGCCAAATCAAGCAAACGATGTCGACCAAAGACGACATCTCGCGCATTCTGGACGCAATCGACAGCATAGTCCCCAAGGGAGAGGCCTACAGCCAAAAAGCGGCCACCCATGGCGCCATTTTGCAGGAGCACGAATCAACTCTTCGAGACCATGGCAAGCGCATTACCCGCCTGGAAGCCGAACGCTGAAACCCGATCGCCCGCATGAAGACCCGTATCTGCGTCGTGCTGACGACGGTCCCCGGCGCGCCCGCGCGCCGCGGCCGCGCCCGAGGCGCCGCGCCTTCATCCCACGCCCGGCGCGTCGCGGACGCCGTTTTGCGGACGCGGCTGGCCGCCTGCGTCAGCCAAATCCAGCGCGTGCGGTCGAGGTATTGGTGGGAGGGAAAGATCGAGGAAAGCGTGGAGACTCTGCTCGTCATCAAGACGCGCGCCGCGCTGTTTCCGGCGCTTGAGCGCGCGATCCGGAAGGCTCACCCCCATTCGGTCCCGGAGATTATTCGCCTTCCCGTCTCGGCGGGGCATGGGCCGTATCTGGATTGGATATTGAGAGCAACGAAGCGGCCCGGCACCCTGCCCGGCGACGCGCATACCGACCGTGGCCGGCCATAGTTTCAGTTGCCTATCGCCACGCTAATGGCGCCGGCTTAGCCGCGCAAGTACTTTTCCATTCTTTACTTCCATTATCTCTTCTAGTATCATTCCCGTATGTTCCGCTCGGGCCTGAACCTCGTAGGCGTCCTGGTGACGGGCGCGCTCCTGGGAAGCTTCCTGGGCAAGTTCATCGCGATCGCCTTCCCTCAGGGCCGGGTGCGCGATCTTTTCTCGACCGACATCACCGCGGGGCTGCACCCGATCCAGCTCGACCTGCGCATCGTGGACCTGACTTTCGGCTGCCTGTTCCACTTCAACATGATGAGCGTCGTCGGCATCCTGGCCGCCGCCTTTCTTTTTAAATCCGTCCTCAAATGAAGCCGGTCGCTTCCCAACGGACTTCGGATGCGGCCTTTCCTCGCGGTATCGCTCGGTCAGCCGCTCATCACGCGCTCGCCCGACCTTCACGAACTGCCGGCTCCCGGGGGATACGGCTCATCCTGGCTTCCACCTCCCCGCAGCGCCGAAGGCTCCTCAAAACCCTGGGGATGCCGTTTCGCATCGTCCCTCCCAAAGTGTCCGAAAATTCCAGCCAACGAGACATCCGGCGCCTGGTGCGGGAGTTGGCGCTGAAGAAGGCGCGTTGGGTGGCGCGCTCTATCGGGCGCCGGGCCGGCGGGCCAAGCGCCGGATGCCGGAGCGCCAGACATGCTGCACCCGCCGCACTGGATCGCATCTGGGTCCTGGGAGCCGATACCTTGGTCGCCTGCCTCGGGAAAATCCTGGCCAAGCCGAGGAACCGCCGCGACTCCCTGCGGATGCTCTCTATCTTGAACGGCCGCTGGCACCGGGTCTATACCGGCGTCGCCTTGGTGCACGCGGCGTCGCGACGAGCCTTGCGGGACGTGACGCTCAGCCGGGTCAAGGCGCGCCGGCTGAGCGCGGCGGCGCTGGAGAGCCTGGCCGGCAAGCATCTCGATAATTCGGGCTCCTACGCCCTGCAGGACCGCCGGGACCCCTTCATCGAGAAGGTCGTCGGGCCGGTCGACAACGTCATCGGACTCCCCATGGGCTGCGTGCGGCGGCTGATTCGCCGAGCCGGAGAGCTTCGCATCCGCGACCGAAAATGAGCCGGCCGGTATGCGCCCGCCCGGACCTGATGATGCGCCCGAAGAGCCAAGTTGCTACAATGAGGCCCTGAGATGACCGAGCCTATTGCGCAGGGAATGGTTGATGCCATGAGGTCGTTTGGAAAGAAACCATGACCGAGCATCTTGCGCAGGGAATGGTTGATGCCATGAGGTCGTTTGGAAAGAAACCATGAAGCTCGTCACCTTGTCCGTGGATACCCCGGTGGGACCCGTCGAGCGCCTGGGCGCTCTGCTCGGCGAGACGCACATCCTGGACCTTCAGGCCGCGTACGCGCGGCTCCTGGAGAGTCGGGAAGAGCCCCAACCCGGCCGCATCGCCCGGGCCCTGCTGCCGGCGGACATGGTCGGATTCCTGGAGGGAGGGAAGCGCTCGCTGGAAGCGGCCCGCGAAGCGCTCGCGGCCATGAAGGCGGCGGGCGGCGCGGCGGCGCGGGATATCCAAGCCCTGCGCCGGCAGCGCGGCCCGGGAGGAGAGACCCTCCTCTACGCCCTCTCCGAAGCGCGCCTGCAAGCGCCCGTCCCGAGGCCGCCGGCCCTGCGCGACTTCCTGGCTTTCGAGGAGCACGCCAAGCAGGGCGCCGCCCGGCGGGGCGAGGCGCTCGCGCCGGAGTGGCGCCAGATCCCGGCCTACTATAAAGGAAACCACCGGGAGATCTACGGCCCCGATGACGAGATCCCCTGGCCCTCTTACACCCGGCGGCTCGATTTCGAGCTGGAGATCGGCTGCGTGGTGGGCAAAAAAGGCCGCAACCTGGCTCCCGAGGAGGCCGCGCGCCACATCGCGGGCTACACGCTCCTCAACGATTTCTCGGCGCGCGACATCCAGAAACGAGAGATGGCCGCCCGCATGGGCCCCGCGAAGGGAAAAGACTTCGCGACCGCCCTGGGGCCCTTCCTGCTCACGGCCGATGAGATGCCGGAGCCGGGAAACCTGGCACTGGCCGTCCGGGTCAACGGCACGGCATGGTCCGAAGGGAATTTCGGAGCGCGCCATTGGAGCTTTCCCCTCATGCTCTCCCACGTCTCCCAGGAGGAGACGGTCTACCCGGGCGACGTGCTGGGCTCGGGAACCTTCTACCGCGGCTGCGGCCTGGACTTGGACCGCTGGATCGAGCCGGGAGACGTCGTGGAGATCGAGGCCGAGAAGCTGGGCGTCCTGCGCAACCGAATCGGCCGGCCCCGGCAGGAGCGCCATCTCGACTATTCCGACTTCTGGAAAGAGGCGCCCTCGCCGCGCAAGAAATAGCCATGGACCTCGATCCCGGCGCGATGGATCTGGCGGACCGCTACGGCCTGATGATCTCGGTCATCGCGCCGCGCCCGATCGCCTGGGTCTCCACGCTCAGCCCGGAGGGCCTCACCAACCTGGCCCCCTTCAGTTTTTTCACCGGCATCTGCGCCGAGCCCATGACGATCTGCTTCGCTCCGGTGCGCAACCGCCGCGGGCGGAAAAAGGACACCCTGGTCAACGTCGAGGCGACGCGGCAGTTCGTCGTCAATATCGCGACCGAGGAGACCGCGCGGGCGATGAACCAGACCTCCGCGGACTACCCGTACGGCGTCAGCGAGTTCGCGAAGGCGGGGCTGACTCCGCTGCCCTCCGTCAAGGTCCGACCGCCGGCCGTCCGGGAGTCGCCGGTGCACCTGGAATGCGAATTGCTCCAGATCGTCACGATCAGCGAGGGGCCCCTGGGGGGAAACCTCGTCATCGGCCGGGTCGTGCACGTGCGCGTCGACGACCGGCTCTGGAAGGACGGGCGCATCCGTCACCAGGACCTCAAGCCCATCGGCCGCATGGAAGGCGCGTGGTACGCCAGGGTCGCGGACGCCTTCGAGCTGCCCAGGCCCAAGGTTTGAAAGGAGCATCCCCGCGGCCAGACTTCGTCCCGCACCCATCTGGGTGTCTCATCGAATTCTGAGCCCCTTGGGCCTGGCGGGGGGCAGGGTATCCAATAAACCCGCAGCCCCCTGGAACAGGGATTGAATCTCCAGGGAGCTCAAGCTCCGGTCGTAGATGCGCAGATCGTCTATCGCGCCGTCCGCAATGCTGCTGGAGTCCTCCGACTTGCCCACATAAATCCGGCCGGGAACCGCCAGAGGCGTCCAGGTCCCGCTCGCGGTAACATTCGCCACGCTATTGAGGTAATAGACCCTGCTCCCTGCCGCGCTGTCCCAGGTATAGGCCAAGTGGTACCAGATTCCGGAGCTTAGGCGCGTGTAGCTCAAGAGGTCTGGAGGGGGATCGTGATTGACGCGGATGTCCTGGTGCTCCCGGTTGTTGAAGATGCGGATGCGCCCAACGGTGTAGGTTTTAGGGCCAAGGTTGAGGATCTCATGGGTAAGCCCAATCGTGCTCCGCGTGGTATAGTTGGGCTTGTACCAAAGGGAGATGGTTCCCTGGCTGGAGCTGATTCCTCGACTGTCCATAAAGACATAATTGCCGGGGGTGCTGAACATCAGAGCCCCTGCGAATTTACCCGCGGTCCAGGTGGGGTTATTCACCAGGGCGCCGTTGTTGCCG
>JACQPI010000171.1 GCA_016207585.1 Elusimicrobiota bacterium
GCCTTTCGGCGCCAAGGAGGTGGGGCAGGGACCGCTCTTGCCCGTCATCCCTGCCGTGGCCAACGCCATCTATGACGCGATCGGGGTAAGGATCGATGAGACCCCGTTCACTCCGGAAAAGATTCTGCTTGCCCTGGAGCGCAATGCGTCAGGCCGGCCCGGCCGAGTGGGGCCCGAGAAATTTCCCAACGTTCCTTATCCGGCTCCACTGCGGGTCTTTCCCGCAGAAAGCCTGGAGCAACCATGTTGAGACTTCCTCCTTTTCGTATGCTCGCTCCGGCGACCTTCGCCGAGGCGTCGCGCAGGCTGCGAGACCTGGGACCGCGGGCCAGTCTGATGGCGGGCGGCACCGACCTCGTTCCACGGTTTAAGCGCCGCCAGATTCTGCCGGAGGTGGTTGTGAGCCTGCACCGTGTGAAGGGCTCCGTTGGAATCCGCGCCGAGCAAGACGGTTTAAGCATCGGCGCGGGGACGACGCTCGCGCAAGTCGCCTCGGATCCTCTTATATCGCGGTACTCCGCCCTGAGGCAGGCGGCGGAGTCGGCCGCCACGCCCCAAATACGCAGCATCGCCACAATCGGCGGCAACCTCTGCCTGCCGCCGCGCTGCTCTTACTATGACAGGAGCGCGCTATGGCGGGGAGCCCAGGGGTCGTGCCTGCGTTCCGGCAGTGGAGAGTGCCATGTCGCTCCCGGCGCAAGCCGATGCATGGCCGTGCACTCCGGCGACTTGGCTCCGGCCCTTTTAGCCCTCGGAGCCCGGGCGCGCCTGGTGTGCGGCTCGGGGGAGAGGGTCATCCCCATCCAGGAACTCTTCGTCGATGACGGCATCGCGCCTCTGGCCAAAAAACCTGAGGAAGTCTTGGCGGGAATCCATATCGGGCGCGCGGAAGGCCGTTCGGTCTATCTTAAACTCCGTCGACGTTCGAGCTTCGATTACCCGTCTCTGGGCGTGGCCGTGTCCCTCGAGTCCGACGGCCGCGCGCGCGAGTGCCGTATCGCCCTCGGCGGCGTCGGGCCTGCGCCGGTCGTGGCGCATGATGCGGGGCGCCTTCTGGTCGGCGGGCGGCTTGAGCCCGATGTGGTCGCGGCTGCGGCGTCGGTTGCGGCGCGTCTGGTGCGGCCGGTGGAAAATTCAGATTTTACTGCGTCGTATCGCAAGAGGATGGCGGCGGTGTTCGTTGCACGGGCTTTGAACGGATTGCGGGAGCCGACGGGCTTGTCATGAGGGGGCCGACATGAGGATCGCGGTAGTCGGAACTGGAGTCGTCGGAAGCATATTGGCCGGCCATCTGCTCAAAAAGGGGGAGGAGACGATCCTTGTCGACGCGATGCCGGAACGAGTGGCTGGACTCAAACGCGCGGGGGTCAAAATCTCCGACTCGCGCCGCTGCATCTCAGGTGACTTCACGGTGCCGGTCCAGGAGGTCTTCACCTCGCTTCGTGAATTACGGGCCAAGCCGCCGGACGTGCTGTTTTTGTCGATCAAGGCCTGCATCCTTGAGGAAGTCCTGCCCGAAGTCAAGTCCCTGCACCACGAGGGCCTGCAGGTCGTCAGCTTTCAGAACGGACTTGGCACGGAAGAGATAATCGCCGATGCCCTCGGGACGCGTAAGAATGTGATGCGCGTGGTCATCAACTACGCCGGCCGCATCATCGATTCCGAGACCGTCGGCGTGGGCTTTTTCAACCCTCCCAATCACATCGGAGTGCTCGAGCCAGGGACCATTACCGCCGCGCGCGAGCTTGCCGCGCGGCTGAGCGCGGCGGGTCTTGAGACGCAATATTCCGATAAGATCGTTTTTCAAGTCTGGGAGAAGGTCATACTGAACGCCTCCCTGTGCGCCATTAGCGCCTTGACCAACCTGACTATTCAGGCCGTGATGCAGATGCCGCAGCTGCGCGCCCTGGCGGAGGGCATCCTCCATGAGGGCATCCAGGTTGCCGCGGCGGAAGGCGTGGTTTTTCCGGAGAACTTTTTTTCGCACTGCATCGAATATCTCAATAAGGCCGGGCCGCACAAGCCCTCGATGTGCGCGGACTGCGAGAACGGCCGCAAGACCGAGATCGACTTTCTCAACGGCATGATCGCCGAACGCGGGACGCGTCGCGGCGTTGCGGTGCCTTACAATGAGACCGTGACCGCCCTGGTGAAGGGTCTTGAGAGCCATCTTCGTTCCACGATATCGCAATGAGCCCGATATCCTCGCAGGAGAAACCATTCGCCGTCGGCAAGAACACGACGATCCGCGCCGTCGGCGTAGTCGGCGCGGGGACAATGGGCGGCGGCATTGCCCAGAAAATAGCCATGGCGGGCGCGCGCGTCGTGCTCGTCGACGTCGGCGCGCCCTACCTCGAAAAGGCGCGCCGGGCGATCGAGTGTTTGCTCGAGGAGGGCCGGAAACGGCGCGTCCTGCGCCCCGATGACGCCCGAGCGACCCTTGAGCGCATGACGTTTACGACCGAGCTTGCCGGGCTCGAAGGCGCCGACCTCGTCATTGAGGCGATCTACGAGGACGAGAAGGCTAAGCAGGAGCTCTTTTCGCGACTCGACTCGATCGTCGGTCCCGGGACGATTTTCGCTTCGAACACCTCGTCTCTCTCGGTGAACGCGCTGGCCGAGAGGACTTCCCGGCCCGACCGTTTCCTCGGGATGCATTTTTTCTATCATCCGGTGAAAAACAGGCTCGTCGAAATCATCCCCGCCGCGTCCACCGCGGCGCAAATCTTCGAGAAAGTCTGGGCTTTCGCCCTCTCAATGGGCAAAATCCCAATCCGGGTCAAGGATCGTCCGGGCTTCGCGGTCAACCGCTTCTTCGTTCCCTGGCTCAACGAGGCGGCGCGCATTCTCGAAGAGGACGCGGCGGATAGTGCCACCGTCGACGAGGCCGCCCGGCGCTGCTTCGGCGCGTCCATGGGACCCTTCGCGCTCATGAATGCGACCGGTGTCCCCATCGCCTTTCATGCGGCTGCAGAGCTTGGGCGCCGGCTCGGCGGTTTCTATGAGCCTTCCGCCAAACTCAAGGCCCAGGTTGAGACAAAAACCGCCTGGCTCCTTGAAGGCCGGGCCGATACGGGACGCCTCGAAGTCGTCGGCCGCAGGCTTTGGGCCGCAGTGCTCTACCCGACCTTATGCCTTGACGAGGAAGGGGCGGCCGGGCGCGAGGATATCGACCGCGGCGCACGCGTCGGACTGCGTTGGGCTCGGGGACCGTTCGAATACATGAACGAGTCCATGGCGGAGAGCGAGGCCGGCGTGCGGGAGCTTGTCTCCCGGTACGGCATAAAAGTGCCCGAAGGGCTGGTGAAACGCGCCGCCACAGGTCGGCAGTGGGAGTTGAACTACGTGAACATCGAGCGTTCCGGAGATGCAGCCCGCATTATCCTTAACCGCCCCGAGACGCTCAACGCGCTCAATCGCGACCTCCTCGAACAGCTCCTGAGAGCGCTCGATCAAGCGCAGAAAGATCCCGGCGTGAAGTTTATGCTCCTCGAGGCGCGTGGCACGACCTTCGTGGCCGGAGCCGACGTCAAATTTTTCGTCCAATCCATGGAGCGGGGTGACCTCGACGCTATCGTTCGCTTCACCGAATTCGGCCATGAAGTCCTGCGCCGGATAGAGACCTCGCCCAAGCCGGTGGCCGCTGTTGTCGAGGGAGCCGCCTTAGGTGGTGGAGCGGAACTGGCCCTTGCCTGCCGCTGGCGGCTCGCCACGGAGAAGGCCCTCTTTCAGTTTCCGGAGACCGGGCTCGGGATATATCCGGGCCTTGGAGGGACGCAGAGGCTGCCGCGTCTTATTGGCGGCGAACTGGCCAAACATTTCATTCTCGCCGGCGTTCCGATCTCCGCAACGCAGGGAGTCCCGCTCGGTCTAGCCTGGATTTCCACGGCGCGGAGTTGATCTAACAAAACCGACCCCCCGAC
>JACQPI010000172.1 GCA_016207585.1 Elusimicrobiota bacterium
GATGACATCCAGGGCACCGCCGCGGTCGCCTTGGCGGGCCTCTACTCGTCGGGGCGCATCACCGGCCGGCCGATAACCCAGGAGAAGATATTGTTCCACGGCGCGGGCGAGGCGGCGGTCGGGATCGGGGGGCTTATCGTCAGCGCTCTCATGGCCGAGGGCGTGCCGCGGTCCGAGGCGATGTCAAAATGCTGGTTCGTGGACACGAAGGGGCTCGTCGTCGAGTCCCGGACCGATCTGCAGGCGCATAAATTGCCTTTCGCCCATTCCCATCCTCCCGTCGGCAGTCTCGCGGCGGCCGTGCGCGACCTCAAACCGACCGTTCTGATCGGGGTCTCGGGGCGGGCGAGCCAGTTCAGCCGGGAGATCGTGGAGGAGATGGCGCGTCTTAACGACCGGCCGGTGATCTTCGCGCTCTCCAATCCGACCGCCAACGCCGAATGCACCGCCGAGCAGGCGTACGGCTGGTCGGGCGGGCGCGCGATTTTCGCAAGCGGCAGCCCGTTCGCTTCCGTTTCCTTGGGCGGCCGCACCTTCGTGCCGGGGCAAGGAAACAACGCCTACATATTCCCGGGGGTGGGCCTTGGGGTCGTCGTAAGCGGCGCCTCCCGCGTCACGGACGAGATGTTCTTCGAGTCCGCCAAGGCCCTGGCGGCTTGCGTGACCGAGGAGGACTTGGCGACCGGGTGTCTTTTCCCACCGCTGACGCGCATCCGCGACGTCTCGGCCCGGATCGCTCTGGCGGTGGCGCGGGTCGCCTACGCGCACACGCTCGCCCGTGAAGCCGCGCCGAAGGATATCTTGGAGCACCTGCGGAAGTGCCAGTACCAGCCCACCTATAAAAACTACGCCTGAAGCGCTGTCTCGCGAACTCGATGCGATCCTGTATGGTTGAGCGAATCAAGTATGATATCCGTGCGACAGAGGGATGCAAATCCGAAAGCCATGTTCTTCAGGGCGGCAAGGTGCAGTTCCTCGGCATGGGCGGCCGTGGCGTCCACGATCACGAAACTCTTGAGTCCAAGATCAAAAGCGCCTCGCACCGTGGATTCGACGCAGAGGTTCGTGGCGACTCCGGCGATCACGAGTTCCTCGACGCCGTCTCGGCGCAAAGCTTTTCTCAAGGAGGGATTCGTCAGCGCGCTGTAGCGGCATTTGCGGAAAACCTCCCCCGGCCGCGGTTCCAGGAAATGCGTGATCCGGGCCTCGCGCGTTCCCTCCAGGCATGCCGTCCGCCACCAGAGCGTCATGAGCCCGCCGTCTTCCTCCGGATCGACATGGGCGTGTCGGGTGAAATAGACCGGCCTGCCGGCGTCGCGAAAAGCCTCCACGAGGCGCCGGACATTCGGCAGGATCGCCCGGGCTGGCGGCAAATAGGCCGGGCTTCGCGCGTCGAGAAATAGCCCCTGGAGGTCGATCGCCAGCAGGCCAGCTTTCGGGACGGATAGCGGGATGGCGCGTCTTTGAAAGCCGGCCAGAGCCGCCATCCAGGCATCGGATTTTTCTCCGAGATCGTCTTGGGTCACGTAGCTGGCCGCCTCGCGCCTTTTGTTCTCGAGGGCGACGGCCGCAGCGTCTTTCAACTTTCGGGACCATAGCTGGCCGCACGAGGTCTCGGCGTCTATCTCCTCGGGAAGGCTCGGGCTCAGTATCGTCTCGAAGCCCCTGGATTCGATTTCCCGGGAGCTGGCCTTTATGGAGTCCGGAGGTTGCGTCCATAGATGTGTCGCCGCGTGCAAGTCGGCGGTTTCGGTTGGGTTGATCGGGGTGATCTTGACCAGGAATTTGTCCGGCGGGAATATCCCGGCCAGCCTTTTCGCGTCGAGGGTCTCCCCTTGCGCCAGGGCGAAGTTCAGGGTGATCTTTCGGTCCCCGGTCCGCCAGAACTTTTTCCCGTAGGCGGCGACCTCGTCCAGGTCCCATTTCTTTATGGGGACGATCTCCTTTCGTTTCTCCTCGCTGAGCGAATGAAGCGAGAATTGGAGTTGGAACCTGCCGTCCGGGAAGAGAGCATTCTTGATATCGACCAGCTCCTCGAAAAAGGGAGCGACGGCCGGGCTTTTCGGGGCCACCGTGGAGAGGCTGGGAAGTATTCCGGGATAGGGAAACTCGCGAGCGAGCGAGCGCAGAGCTTCCAGGACGTTCGGATTGAGGGAGGGCTCTCCCATGCGGGCGAAGTGTATCTTGACCTTCGGGTGGCGGCGGACGTCCAGGTCGCGATTGGCGCGGATGATATATTCTATTTGAGCTAGAATTTCCTCCGGATCCAAGTTCCCCTGGTACCCCATGGCGCCCGCGTCGCACATGCGGCATCCCACGGGGCAGCCGAACTGAGTGGAGATCATCATGACCCACTTGAGGGCTTTCGGGACCCCGGGCTCCAGGGTATCCACGAGCTCGACCAGGTGGTCGGGCCCTTTTCTAAATTGGGCCAAATAGAGGGTGGCCAGGCCCGGCAGGTTTTTTTGCTCTATGATTCGCATGGGCCGACCAGGTGCTTTTCGCAGCGCATCGCGGTGTGGACGCCGTCGCCCGCCGCGATCGCGATCTGGCAAAAGTTCCCGGGGTTGGCGTCTCCCGCGACGAAGAACCCCGGAGGCGGCTTGCGCCAGCGGGCCAGGCTTGCCGGCGGGGCCTTCCCGATCAGGACAAACATGGCCTCTACCGGCAGGACCCGGTCCGGAGCCCGTCTTGAAACGCGGACCTCTATGCCGCGCAGGCCCCGCCCTCCGGCTCTCTCTTGGGCGCGCCGAACCGTCGAATGAAGCATCGTCTCGATGTTGGGTCGCGCGGCGATTTTTTCTTGGAGAAGCCTGATTGCCTTCAGCCCGGCCCCGCGATGGATCAGGTAGACCCGGCGAGCGTACCGGGCCAATAAAAGGGCTTGATGGACCGCCGTGTCCCCGCCACCCACCACCGCAACGTTTTTGCCTTTAAACCGGCGCGCCTCATCGAAGGCGGCGTGGTGGACACCCCGGCCGAGGAGCGCCGGCTCTTGGGCAAGTCCGAGTTCCTTGAACGCGGCGCCGACGCAGGCGATCACGGCCCGTGCGCGCAGGACCCCGGCGTCCGTCGCCACTTGAAAAACGTTTTCGCGTCTGTGGATCGCCCGCGCCCGGGCTTGAATCGACCTAAGTCCCCAACGCCTGGCCTGCGCGATAAACTGCGTCATGAGCATCTCCCCGGAGATGCCCGCCGGGAACCCAGGATAGTTCTCGATCCATTCGATGCGGCTCGCCTGTCCTCCTAGGCCGGCCTGCTCCAGGAGCGCGGTCCGCCAGCCCGACCGAGCCAGGTATATCCCGGCCGCCAATCCCGCGGGGCCGCCGCCGATAATAAGGACGTCCCATCGCCGCGATTTCTTCATAAGGCCGTGTAGAGCAGTTTGAAACTCGCCAGCCATAAAACAGTCCCCAGGACTCGACGGATCGCCGTATTGGAAAGATGCCCGGAGCCCAGCCGGGAGCCGAGCCAGCCTCCCATAAAAGCCGAGACGGTGTACGGCGTCCAGAGCGCGCTGGCCGCCCGCAGCGAGGGGAGGTGACCGGCCAGGGCGGCAATGGAATTGACCAGAATGAATAGAGCGCTGGTCGCGGACACCTGCTTGGCCGACGCCCGGCCCCATAGAAGCAGCAGGGGGCTCAGGAAAACGCCTCCGCCGATCCCGATCATGCCCGAAAGCAGCCCTATGACGGTTCCGATGAGCACGGCCGCCGCGATCGGGATCCGTCGGACCGGTCCGTCATGCGCTTGCGTCGGCTCGATCCACATCCTGAGGGCGGCCAGGCCCAGGGCTCCGGAGAGAAGAAAGGAGTAGAGGGATGGCGAGAGTTGGACGGCGCCTCCAAAATAGGCGCCGGGAACCGAGCCCAGAATGAACGGCCAGGTCAGTCGCCACTGGAAGTGCCCGGCGTTCCTGAAGGCGACGAAGGCGATGGAGGCGACCAGGATGTTGAGCGTCAGCGCGCCGGCGATGGAAGTTTCCCTGGGGAAAGAAAGAAGGGCGAGGATGGCTAAATATCCCGACGCGCCCCCGTGTCCTACGGAGGAATACAAAAGGGCTATTGTGAAAATGGCTCCATAGGCCAAAGCCTCTTCGGGTCTTGGAAACATCAGGCCGAGTTCAAAACGGGGTCGAGGTCGGCTGCATCGTCGAGCGTTTCAACGGCATCTCCCGTTTTTACAACGCCGTCCCGGAGGACGCGGGCGAATATGCCTTCTTTGGGCATGACGCAGTCGCCCGCCAGGTAATAGATCGCGCAGCGCGTGTGGCATTCCTTCCCGAGTTGGGTTATTTGCAGCACCACCTCCGGCCCGACGCGGAGCCGCCGGCCTATCGGCAGCGAGGGGAGATCGATCCCTTGCGTCGTGACGTTTTCCGCGAAGCTTCCCACGTTCACCGCAAGCCCCTTGGCGCGCATCTTCTCTATGCTCTCCCACGCCAACAGGCTCACCTGCCTGTGCCAATTCCCGGCGTGGGCGTCTTTTTCTATCCCGAAGTCGGTCTTGAAAGAGGCCTGCCCGACGTTTTGCTTGCGGATGCCCTTCCGCGCGCTCACGCAGACCGCCAGCACTTTTCCCATCTCGCTCAACCTCCCAAGGCGCACATAAACGCTTCGCGCATTTTATTCTGCTCCGGTCCCATGTGGTGTTGTTCTGGTTTTTCATGAACCGTTTTTCGAATAATTCCGGCAAGATCGTTGTCCGTGGCTCCTGAGCGCAGCGCCCTTCCAAGGTTTTCTCCCTGTTCGGACGCGAGGCAGGGCAGGAGCCGCCCCGCGGAGGTCAGGCGCAGGCGGTTGCATCTTCGGCAAAAATTGCAGCTGAGCGCTCCGATGAAACCGATCGTGCCCAAGGCTCCCGGGGATTTGTAGTAGACGGCGGGGCCGAAGCCTTTTGGAGAGGCGGTGTCATCCAGCGGCTCCAGGACGCCGCAGCGTTTTTGGATTTCCTCAAGGGGCAGCCAGCGTTCTTTGCTGAAAAAGCCCGATTCCCCTATGGGCATCAATTCGATGAACCGCACGTGAACCGGCAGGCGGCGGGCGAGGGCGACGAAATCCTCTATCTCGTCGGAATTTAGGTTCTTCATGACCACGACGTTGACCTTCACGGGAGACAGCCCTGCGGCCAGGGCGGCTTGGAGGCCCTCAAGGGCGTCGTCGAGCTCGCCGAAGCGTGTGATGCGCTTGAACCGATCCCGATTCAAGGTATCGAGGCTGACGTTGACCCGGCTCAAACCTGCGGCGCGCAGGCTCTTGGCCAATTCGGCCAAAAGCACGCCGTTGGTCGAAAGGGAGATATCCTTGAGGCCGGGCAGGCGGGCCAATTCGTGGACCAGCTCCACGATGCCGTGGCGGACGAGGGGCTCCCCGCCCGTGATCCGAATCTTGTCGATGCCCAGCCGGATGCCGATGGAAACGATGCGCGCGATTTCCTCATCGCTCAAGAGCTCGGCGGCGGGCGAACCGTTGAACCCTTGAGGTGGCAGGCAGTACAGGCAGCGCAGGTTGCAGCGGTCGGTGACCGACAGCCGCAAGTAATCGATCCTGCGATGGAACGGGTCCGTCAGGGCGCCGGGGAAAATCATCTCAGGCTCCTGGCTTTTTCGTAGTCTTCCCGCGTGTCGATGTCGAGAAACGAAATCCCTTCGGGATCGAGCGCAAGGATTTCCTTCTCCTGGAAAAACCGCGTTCTTATAATGCCGAAAAGCTCGTGAATCCTCAGGCGGTTTTCCGCCACCATGTGCCGCAGGATTCCGAGGCAGTTTTTGGAGTAAAAGCCGCAGAGAGGTTGGACCACCCCGTGCCAGACGGGAACGGCGGCTTCATAGCCCGCGCTTGCCAGCCACAAAGCCTCGATAAGTTTCGGTTGCAGCAGGGGCATGTCGACGGCGCAGACGAAGGCGAACTCGGTCTGCGCGTGGTGAAGGCCGGAGCAGATTCCTCCCAGGGAATGATGTTCCGGAAACAGGTCCTGGAGCACCCGGACGTCGGAAGAGCCCATGAACCCGAAGTCGTCGATGTTTTTGGTCAGGATCAGTTTTTTCGAAAACAGGGGTCTTAGTATCCCGCAGACCCTTTCCACCAGCTTTTGCCCGCCGTCCCAAGGAGCCAACGCCTTGTTCGATCCGAAACGGCTGCTGTTGCCTCCCGCCAGGATGATGCCCGTCGCTCGATTCGTCATTTCAGCCATCTGAAGGATATCTCCGTGCTTCTCCTGAGCAGCCCGACGCCGATGGGTCCCAGGGCCAGCGCATTGGCTTTGCAGGCCATTCCCAGCATGGCGGAGCCTTGGGGACGGATGAGGCGCACCTGGAAACCTTTGGGTCCTTCCGAAACCTCGCAGAAGAGATACTGTTGCCGTAGTTTGTCCTTTGGATAATCGTTCTCCAGGCGCCCGCGCAGATGGTAGCTCGGATAGGCCGGCGAGAATCCCTGCATTTTTTCCAGGGCGGGCCGCACGAACTCCTCGAGGCATACCATCGCCGCGACGGGGTTGCCGGGCAGGCCAAAAACCGGTTTCCCGCGCCAGAGGCCGAAGAGGAGCGGCTTGCCCGGTTTTATCGCGACTTTCCAGAATACGGTCCGCAACCCCAGCGCTTCCAGCAGGGTTTTCGTGTAGTCGAAATCTCCCGCCGAGACGCCGCCGCTCACCAACAAGACGTCCGCTTCCGAGATTGATTTCTCCAGCGCCTTCCTCATTAAGACGGGGTCGTCCGGGACGATGCCGGCGTACACGCACGAAATGTTCCATCTCGATAGCGCCGCGGCCAAGGCGAAGCCGTTTGAATTTCGTATTTTGCCGGGGGTCAGCGGCCGGGAGGGCTCCAATAGTTCGTCTCCGGTAGCCAACAACGCGACGCGGGCTCTCCGGACGACGCGGACGCGCAAAATTCCTTGGGCCGCCAGGAGAGCGATTTCATACGGGCGAATTCGAGTTCCCTTCGTAAGGATCAAGTCTCCCGCGCCTACGTCCTCGCCGTGGCGGCGTATGTGCTCTCCGAGCTCCGGCGCCTGGAGGATGCGTACGGTCGCGGGCTCTTCGCAAGAGGTCGCTTCCTTCATGACTACGGCATCCGCGCCTCCGGGCAGCGGGGCGCCGGTCATGATCCTGATCGCTTCTCCAGGACGGAGTTCCGTTTCCGCCAGGCTTCCGGCCCGGAGGGTCTTCTTGACCTTCAGGCGCACCGGCGTCCGTTGTGAGGCCCCGCGGCACTCTTCGGTGATGACGGCGAATCCGTCCATGGCCGAGTTGTCGAACGGAGGGAGGTCTTCCCTGGCGCGGATATCCTCGGCCAGTATCCGGCCCGCGCAGTCGGACAGCGCGGTTGGTTCCGGCGGGAGAATCGGGACGTTTTCAAGGATCGATCGCAGGGCTTTTTCAGGAGCGAGCATGAGGGGTTTCCTTTTCGGCGTGCCCGGCGCCGTCCAGCATGGCCAAGGCATGGGGCACCAGATCCGCGACGCTGGATAGGGATTGCGCCGCCCCCTTCGGGCTGCCGGGAAGGTTGATGATGAGGGTTTTCCCTCTGGAGCCCGCCAAAGCGCGGGACAGCGCGGCTGTCGGGGTCGTTCGAACCGCGCTGGAACGCATCAGTTCCCCGAAGCCGGAAAGTTCCTTGTCCAGCACCTCCCGCGTTGCTTCGGGCGTGATATCGCGCGGGGATAGCCCGGTTCCACCCGTGGTCAAGATCAGGGAAATATCACCCTCATCGCACCACCGCAGTAGGATTTCCTTTATTTGAGGCTGCTCGTCCGGGACGACTCGGCATCGGAGCATCTTCCAGCCCCGGCGTTCGATCTCCCTGCGCAGGGCCGGGCCGCTTTCGTCCACCCGGAGGCCTCGCGCGCACCTGTCGCTGACGGTCAACACGCCTACGTGAATCGTCATCGGCCGTCCCTGCGCGTAAAATGCCCGGATCGGCCGCCCTCTTTTTCCTCGAGATAAATGGGGCCGATGACCATTTCCTTGTCCGCGGCCTTGACCATGTCATAGACCGCCAGGCAGGCGACGGCGACGGCCGTCAGGGCTTCCATCTCGACGCCGGTCACGCCGTGGGAGACGGCCGTGGCGCGGATGGACAGGCGGCCCGGTTTCAATGAGAACGAAAGGTCCACGCAATCCAGGTTCAGGCCGTGGCACAGGGGGATGATCTCGTCCGTCCGCTTTGCCGCGAGAATTCCCGCGATCTTGGCTACCGTGAGAACGTCTCCCTTGGGGGTCGTGTCTTTGCGGATGAGCCGCAGGAGTTCGGGCCGCATCCGTATTTCTCCATATGCGACCGCCCTTCGGTGCGTGACGGATTTGGATCCGACGTCCACCATGCGGGCGCGGCCTTGTGAATCGAGGTGCGTCAGGCGGGAATTCACTCATTCTCCTTTGTAACAGCGAGAGGTCAGTCCCTTTCGGAGCTGGCCCTGTTTCCCCGATGAGCCGGGATTGGCCCTCGGTCCATGCCCTTGAGGCAGTTTAGGACCAGGGGCTCGGAGCCAAATAGAAGATTTATGTCTTCGTTTCTTCCTCCAATTTTTTCGCCTCGGCCTTCGTGCTCTCGGCTTCTCGATATACTTCCCTAATCCCGGATTTGAATGCGTTGATCGATTGTCCCAGCGCCTTGGCCACCTCCGGAACCCTCCGGGCTCCGAAGAGAAGCAGGGCTACGACAAGAATGAGCAACAGTTCTGGAAACCCTATGTCGAACATATCCGCCTCCTATGTTTTAGAAACTCAGGGTCGCCTGAAAATAAGCGAGCCCCTTATCTCGCCCTCCTATCGTCCTAGCAACGAATTTGCCACTGAAAAAGGTCGAAATTTTTTATCCTCACCACTCTTCTTTTTCCTTCGGCATGAGGCTGAAAAGATAGTCCACGAGAGCGTCCAGCTCC
>JACQPI010000013.1 GCA_016207585.1 Elusimicrobiota bacterium
ATGATGCAGGTGTGGCTCCTGAACCACCGTTTCCGCCAGCACCGCGAGTTCGTGACCCGCATCTCGTTGGGCAGAATCCGCGGGGTGGTGCAGGACCGTACGATCTGGGAGGACACCATCTTCGCCCGGATGCTCAACCAGCATCCCGACAAGATCATCTCGGACCTGGACTACAATTCCTACCTGGACCTTTTCGATAACATGGTCCTGCGCGAGCTCGTGTTCCCGCAGCTCCTGATCTACCTCGACTGCCGCCCGGAAAGCGCCATCGAGCGCATCCACAGCAGGGGCCGCGACATGGAGCAGCGGATCACGCTGGACTATCTGAGGCGGCTGTGGGACAACTACGAGCAGTTCATCCAGGAGATGCAGGACGCGGGCGTGCGGGTGCTGCGGCTCCCCTGGGAGACTTTCCAGCCTATCTCGGAGGTGGCCCGTCTGGTGCATGAATACTCTCTCAAGCCGTCGAGCTTCACCAAGTGGGTCCGCCCCCTGCGCCGTTCGCCCTCGACGCATCCCCAGGAAGATTCGGCGGCGAAAGCCAAGCCGCCGGTCGGCGAAAATGTCGGGGTCTGAAGCCCCTTCCTTCGAGACCCTGACGCGTCCCTGCGTCCGGTCCGTGACCCCGTACCTTCCGGGCAAACCGATCGCGGAGGTGCAGCGCGAGCTCGGCATACGCCGGGTGATCAAGCTCGCCTCCAATGAAAATCCGCTCGGGCCGTCCCCGAAGGCGGTCGCCGCGGCCCGGAGGGCGCTGCGGCAGACCCATCTCTATCCCGAGGGGGCTTCCCCCTTGTTGCGCCGGGCCCTGGCGCGGGAGCTGGGTATTCTGGAATACCAAGTCCTGATCGGCAACGGCTCGGACGAGATCATACGCCTCTTGTGCGAGGCGTTCCTTTCCCCGGAAGACGAGGCGGTCGTCTCGCAGCGCGGGTTCATCCGGTTCAAGCAGCAGTCGCTCTTGATGGGGGCTCGGGTGATCGAAGTCCCCATGCGCGACTGGACCCACGATCTCGAGGCCATGGCGCGCTCGGTCGGACCCAAGACCAAGCTGATGTTCGTCGCCAGTCCCAATAACCCGACGGGAACCTACAATACGCGGGATCAGGTGAAACGCTTCCTGGAGAGCGTGCCCTCCTCGGTCCTGGTCGTCTTGGACGAGGCCTACTGCCACTATGCCGCTTGCCGAAGCGATTATCCGGACAGCGTCCGGGAATTTTTCCCGGGCCGCCGCAACCTCGCCATCCTGCGCACATTCTCCAAGGCCTACGGCTTGGCCGGCCTGCGGGTCGGTTATGGGATCGCGGACGCGGAGTTGGTGGGTTGGCTCGACCGCATCCGCATGCCTTTCAACGTAAACCTCGTCGGCCAGTGGGCGGCATTGGCGGCGGTCGAGGATCGAGTCTTCCTGCGCCGAAGCGTGGCCGCCAACCGGAGGGGCGGCCGGTCGCTGTCCACGCAGCTGCGCCGGCTGGGCCTGCAACCGGGGGATTCCGGGACGAATTTTCTCTTCCTCCGGTCCCCTATTCCGGGAAATAGGCTCTTCCAGGAGCTTCTGCGCTCGGGGGTTATCGTCCGCCCCCTCGATGAATATGGGCTGACGCACCACGTGCGTATTTCCATCGGCACGCCGGCTCAGAACGGATTGCTGGTCTCGGCCTTGAAAAAAGCCTTGACGCTTTCATGAGTCCCGCGCGAAAGAGACGGCGCTGGGTCATCGCGATCGACGGTCCCGCGGGAGTGGGAAAATCGACCGTCGGACATCTGGTGGCCAAAAGCCTCGGCTACCGCTTCATCAATACCGGCGAGATGTACCGGGCCCTGACCTGGAAGGTTCTCGAGGAAAATATCGACTTCCGCGCCGCCGGGAAGGTCGCCCGGCTGGCGAAACGGCTCAAGTGGGAGTTCCGTCCGACCGAGGAGGGGACGACCCTGAAGACCACTCTCGACGGGGAGGCGGTCACGGTTCACATTCGCGACGAGCGGGTGAGCCGCAACTCGAGCCTGGTGGCGGGCATCCCGGAGGTCCGCCGGTTCCTGCGCAAGCTGCAGCGCGATCTCGGGCGCGACGGCGGCATCGTGATGGAGGGGCGCGACATCACGACCAATGTCTTCGCGGATGCCGAGGTGAAGGTGTACCTGGACGCCTCGATCGAGGAGCGGGCCCTGAGGCGCTATCGCCAGTTGAAGGCCTCCGGGCACGAGGGGAGCCTGGATCGGATCCAGGAGGGGATCCTCTCGCGGGACCGCATGGACCTGGAGCGCAAGATCAACCCCCTGCGCCAGACCGAGGACTCCGTTTTCATCGATTCGACGCGCCTGAGCCTTCGCGAGGTGGCGCAGCGGATTCTAGAGTGTGTGCGCGAGAGAAGGAGAGGACTTTCCCGTTGAGCCCGGAGGTATCATCCCGATTCTATTCGGCGTGCGTGCGCGGCCTGGCCTGGCTCGTCCGTCGGGTGTGGGGCATCGAGTGCCAAGGCCTCGAGCACGTCCCGGCGTCCGGGCCCGTGATCGTCGCGGTCAATCATCGTTCCTGGGTGGACCCGCCGTTGGTCGCCATGGCATTGTATCCCCGGCGCTTCCCGCGGTTCATGGCCAAGCGGGAGCTGTTCAAAATTCCCCTCCTGCGATGGCTCATGCGCCAGGGCAAGACGATCGCGGTCGACCGGGCTCGTCCGGATGTGGCCGCGGTGCGCGCCGCGGCCCAGGTCTTGGAGCGGGGAGGCTGCCTGGTCGTCTTTCCGGAAGGGACGAGGTCCCGCACGGGAATTCCGGGCCGGCCCAAGTCCGGCGTCGGATTCTTGGCCTGCCACGCGCGGGCGCCGGTCGTTCCGGCGCGCGTCTGGAACACGGAACGTTTCCCGGCGCCGTCGGCGCTGCGCATCCGTTTCGGCCCGGCGTTTCGCTACGAGGGGGACGCGGGAAGGCGGTCGCAGCGCGAATTTTCCGAGCGGGTCTTGAAAATTATCTTCAGTTTATGAATGATATCTATGCTGTTTTGAAGACGTGGAAATTGAGAGAATGACATGAACCTGAACGCCGAAAATCCATCCGATTCCAAGCAAGAACGGGATATCGAGGCCGTCGACGCGGTCGCCGCCGAGCCGACGATGGAGTCCCTTCTGCAGCAGCAGGCGAACTTCCACGAGCGGCTCGACAGCCGCGTCGTCGTCTGGGTGAAATGCGTCCAGGTCTCCTCCGACGCGGTCCGCGTGGACATCGGCGAGAAGCAGGACGGCGTCATCCCGGTCTCCGATTTTCCGCAGGGGCAGCTCCCGTCCGTGGGAGCTCGCGTTCCGGTCGTCTTGGCGCATCGCGGAGGCGACGACCGGCCGGCGACCTTGTCTCATAAAAAAGCGAGATGGCATCTCGGCTGGGAGCAGGCCTTGAAGTCGTTCCAGGAAAAGACCCGCGTGCGCGGGCGCGTCGTGTCGGCCGTCAAAGGCGGGTTCCTCGTGGATGTCGCCGGCGTCTCGGCGTTCCTCCCTTCGTCCTTGGCGGACCTGCGGCCCGTCCGCAAGCCCGAGACGCTGCTCAACACGGGAGTGAGGTGCTATATCCTCGAGATCAACGAGGATAAAAAACAGCTGGTTCTCTCCAGGAAGGCCGTCCTGGAGGAGGAGTCGCGCAAGCGATGGGACCAGTTGGCGGCGAAACTGAAAATCGGGGCCGTCGTCATCGGGCGCGCGGCGCACGTCGGGGCCTCCGGCGTCGTCGTCAATTTGGGGGGGGTGGAGGGTTTCGTCCCCGAATCGGATCTGGCATGGAAAGAGCCTCAAAAGGCGAAGTCGGGCGTCGCTCACGGCCAGAAATTCAAGATGAAGATTCTGGGGATCGATACGGAAGCTCGGAAAATCACGCTGGGTGTGAAGCAGTTGACCCCCAACCCCGCCGATCTCTTGAAAAAGAAATACCCCGCCAAGACCGTCGTCAAGGGCAAGGTCGTCTCGGTGCACGAGCCCTCCGGGGTCCGGATCGCCGTGACGGACCAGGTATACGCGTTCTGCGGCGCTTCCGAGCTGCCCTCCGTCGGGGAGGATCCCTCCGGGAGGGCTCGCCCGGAGGGGGGGAAGGGCGGACCTCCGCGCGTCGTATGGCCGGCGCAGGGGCAGGCGGTCCAGGCGGTCGTTCTGGGGGTCAATGCGGCGACTTTCGAGCTGTCCGTCTCGATGCGCCGATACGAGGAAGCGCAGGATCGCAAGCGGATCGCGAAGTACCTCAAGCAGCCCCCGCCGCTCACCCTCGGCCAGCTCCTGACTCCGGAAGGCGAGTTATGAGGCGGGAGGCCCTCATGGCATCGGAGCCGAAGCCCAGGTACGGCGCCTTGCGATCGTCCCGTCCCGGTTTCTGGCGCGCTGCGGCCGTCCAGAGATGGAAACTCCGGGGGGGGGCCGCATGGATTCTCGTGCTCTTGGCGATCATGACGGGGCTTGTATGGCGCTTGGGGCGTTCGCATCGCGGTCCCGACTTTCCGCGGCATGAGGGCGATTTCCCGTCCCCCGCGGCGATCGACGCGCGCCTTGAGGAGGCCCAACTCAAGGTCAAGGACGACCCGAACGACATCGCCTCGCTCGTCGAGTTGGGGATACTTCATTACCAGAAAGGGCAGCCCTTTTACCCGGACGCCATCAACGAATTGGAGGAGGCCTGGAGGCTGGGCTCCCTGGATTCCCGCCTCTTTTACTATCTGGGCGCTCTCTACCAGGGGGAGGGGTTGTATCCGTTTTCAATCGTCCAATACCAGAGGTATCTGCGCAACCATCCTCGGGACGCCGACGCGGCGCTGCTCCTGGGGAAGCTCCTGTATCAGACGGGCCGGCACGAGGAGGCGCTGGCCGTCTACCAGGCGCTTCGGGAGATGCGCTCGGGCGACCCGATCATCGCGGAGAATATGGCGATGTGCCTTTTGGCCCTTAAGCGTCCGGATGAGGCGAAGGATATCCTCGCGGACCTGACCCGTACGAAGTCCCCGGTCGCCCGTCGCGCGCACTTTTATTTGGGCCAGATCGCTTTTGAGAAAGGGCTCTACCGGGAGGCGCTGCCGGCTTTCGTCCGGGCGCTTCCTGCCGACGATGCCTTGGGCCTCGCCCCCGCGGCGGTCCACGCGGCCCTCGCCTCGAATTTCGA
>JACQPI010000173.1 GCA_016207585.1 Elusimicrobiota bacterium
GTCCAGCTGCGCCTCCGGGAGGGGGTAGGTCCCCTCCTGCTCGTTGGGGTTCTGCGTCGCCAGGACGAAAAAGGGCAGCGGAAGGGGCCGCGTCTGGGCGCCCGACGTGACCTGGTTTTCCTGCATCGCCTGAAGCAGCGCCGACTGCGTCTTGGGCGGGGTTCGATTGATCTCGTCGGCGAGTATCATATGCGCGAAGACCGGCCCCTGCAGGAAACGGAAGCTCCGCTCCCGCGTCACGGGATTTTCCTCGAGCACGTCGGAGCCCGTGATGTCCGAGGGCATCAAATCGGGGGTGAATTGGATTCTCCTGAACTCCAGGTCCAGGATGCGCGCCAGGCTCGATATGAGCAGGGTCTTGGCCAGGCCGGGAACTCCCACGAGAAGGCAGTGCCCCCGCGAGAAAAGCGCGACCAGCAGCTCCTCGACGACCGCCTCCTGCCCCACGATGATCCTTCGAAGCTGGCCCAGGATGATCTCCTTGCTTTCGCGCAGCCGCCGGGCGGCCGCGACGTCCTGCTGGGCGGAGGGCTCTTGGGAGGGCTTCACGGCCCGCCTCCCGCGGCCCCGGACCCTTGCCGCAGATGGGCGTGGATGCGCGCGGTCAAATGGACCGGGTTGAACGGCTTGCGGAGGAAATCGACGACGCCGGGCCGGCCGCGGATCATGGCCTCGTACTCGGGATCGTCCGCGTAGTGGCCCGTGATGACGATGACCGGGACGGCGCCGAGGTCTTGCTCCTCGAGGAAGCGCAGCACTTCGATGCCCCCTCCCCCCGGAATCACCAAATCGAGAATGATGAGCTCGGGATGGTAAGAGACGATCTTCAACCGGGCCTGCTCGACGGTCTCCGAGCCCTGGACCTCGAAGCCTTCGTTCTTGAGCGCGAATCCCAAGACCTCGCAAAGCGAGGCGTCGTCATCGATGATCAGGATTTTTCTCGCCCCCGCCGATGGCTCCATCTTAGCGGATTATACTTTATTCCTTTTCTTTGCTCATATTCATTTGCCATAATCTGAAAAGCGAGCATGCACTACGGCATCCGAGAGATCATCGCCGCGGGGGGCGTCGTTTTATTCCTCCTGGCGGGGCTGTCGGTTTACTCGCTGGCGCTGATCTGGGAGCGCTGGAACTTTTTTCGGCGGGCCATGAGGGACCTTCGCTCCCTCGAGCAGCGGCTGCGGCGGGATTTGGAGGGGGGGGACCTCCACGAGGCGCTCAATCACTGCCGGCAGCATAAGAGCGCCGCGGCGGAGGTGGTGGTAGCCGCGCTGACGGGTCCCAGCCAGCGCGAGGACCGCAAGCGCTCCATAGAGCGGTCGCTCGAGCGCCACGCGGCGAAGCTCCAACGAGGCCTGAGCGTATTGGCCACTATCGGCAGCGTTTCGCCTTTCATCGGCCTTTTCGGCACGGTCATCGGCGTGATGCGGGCCTTCAGGGACTTGGCCGGCGCGGCCGGCGCCGGGCCGGGGGTCGTCGCGGTCGGCATCTCGGAGGCGCTGATCGCGACCGCCGCGGGACTTTTCGTCGCGATCCCCGCGACGGTCGGCTACAACTATTTTTCGACGCGCGTCCTCCAGCTCACCGACGAGCTGCGCTGGATCACCGACGAAATCCTGGACCACCTGACTCAGAAGCCCCACGCATGACCCGGCCCGGCGAACCCCGCAAGATATTCGCGGAGATGAACCTCATCCCGCTCATCGATATCTCCCTGATTCTCGTCATCATCTTCATGATCCTGACGCCGACCCTTATTCAATCTCAGATCACCGTCAAGCTGCCGCAGTCCCAGAGCGGCGCGCCGCCCCCCTCCGAAACGACCCTGCAGGTCCAGATCAGCCGGGAGGGGGTGTTCCTCATCGACGGCGACCCGGTCAAGCAGTCGCGCTTCGAATCCGAGCTGGCGCTGCGGCTTTCCGGGGCTTCCAAGAAAAACGTGCTGGTCCAGGCGGACAAGGCGGTCTCGATCGAGAAGGTCGTTTTTGTGCTCGACGCCGCCAAACGCCTGGGCGTCCAGAAACTCGGGATCGGCGTCCTGCCGAAAGACCGGGAATGAAGCTCCGGATCTCCGATCCTCCCGGCGCGGAAGCGAGCTCCAAAAACGGGAACGTTCGCCCGTACCTCGGCTATTCCGCGGCCGCGCATGCGGGGTTGATGGCGGCGCTGTGGCTTTTGACACACAACGGCGTTCGAAACTCCGATCCGATCTACAAGATCGACTTCATCGGCCCGGCTCCCGGGATCGTCAATCGCTCCCTGGACTCGGAGGCCGGCAGGGCTCCGGGCGAGGCGGCTCCCGGGAAGATCGCGCCGCAGGAACAGCGCGACGAGTTTTCCACCCGCTCGCGGCGCCCCCTGCCGCGGCCCAGCATTTTGCGGCATCTGCTCAAGAAGCCGGCCGAACCCAAGGCGCCATCGGTCGCCCCGGCCCGTTCGGGGAATATAAAGGAGGGCGCAAGCGCCAAGGCCGGCCCCGGCGAGGGCGGAGCGGACACGGCCGTCTCGTCCGATATGCCCGACTTTCCGTACCCGTGGTACATATCCCAGGTGCGCGCCTCCTTATGGAACCAATGGGCTTCCCGCATGCCGGAAGGCTCCGAGGAGGCCGTCGTGATGTTTTCGATCCTGCGCAACGGCCAGATGGTGGACCTCCGAATCGAATCGAGCTCGGGCGACGGCGAATTCGACTACGTCGCCCTGGGGGCCGCCCAAGACGCCGCCCCGCTGCCTCCGCTGCCCCCGGGATTTCGGGAACCCTTCCTGAAGATTCACGTGCGGTTCCGCTCGCAATGAACGCCGACCGGTGCGCCAAGTGCTGCAAGCCGGATTCAGCTCGCCCCGGCCAGGCACTCCAGCAATTGCTCCACGGGGATGGGTTTGGGAAAGACCTTCTCGATCGGATAGCCCTGGATGTCGGTCTCGGTGGAGACCGCACTGACCATCAAGACGCGCATGTTCGGGCGCAGGCGCTTCGCCTCGCGCGACAGGTCGAAACCGTTCACCGGCAGCATGCGCGCGTCGGTGATCATCCACTCGAACGACTCGTGCTGTAAAATCCCCAGCGCCTCGAC
>JACQPI010000174.1 GCA_016207585.1 Elusimicrobiota bacterium
ATATCGATCAGACTCCCCTCCCGGGAGATTCCGATTCCGTGGGTCATCTCGAACTCGGCCGTCCGATAGGGCGGCGCCACCTTGTTCTTGACCACCTTGACCCGGACCCGCATTCCCACCACGACCTCGCCCTGCTTGATGTTCTCGATGCGCCGGATGTCCATGCGTACGGACGCGTAAAACTTGAGGGCCAAGCCTCCCGGGGTCGTCTCGGGGTTGCCGAACATCACGCCGATCTTGTGCCGGATCTGGTTGATGAAAATCAACGAGGTCTTCGTCTGCGAGATCGAGTGGGTCAGCTTGCGCAGGGCCTGGCTCATCAGCCTGGCCTGGAGCCCCACGTGGGCGTCGCCCATCTCGCCCTCGATCTCGGCCTGCGGAACCAGCGCCGCCACCGAGTCCACGACGATGACGTCCACCGCCCCGGACCGCATCAGTTTTTCAGTGATCTCCAGGGCCTGCTCCCCGGAATCCGGCTGGGAGATGAGGAGGTTCTCCACGTCCACGCCAAGCTTGCCCGCGTAGGCAGGATCCATCGCGTGCTCCGCGTCGATATAGGCCGCCACTCCGCCCGCCTTCTGGGCCTGGGCCACGGCATGCAGGGCCAGCGTGGTCTTGCCCGAAGACTCGGGGCCGTAAATTTCCGTGATGCGCCCTCGAGGGATTCCCCCCACGCCCAGCGCCAGGTCCAAGGAAAGCGCCCCCGTAGGGAGGACCTCCACTTGAATCTTCGCGGATTTCTCCCCCAGCTTCATGATCGCTTCGCGGCCGTACGCTTTCTCTATCTGAGACAAAGCCAGTTCCAACGCCTTCGTCTTATGTTCGTTCACGTGACCCATGGCACTCTCCTTGTTCCGATCCTTGACCGCGAGACGACACGCTATTGTACCAAATTCTCATTCGGGCCCCCGCCCCAAATACGACTACCTGGGGAAAAAGTTCCCTGGGTCAATCGACCAGCGATGAGAGGTGTCGGGAGGAATTAGGAAGTCGCCGCAGGGAGACCGCGTTCGCCCGCGCGTACAAGCTTTGGTCCCCGCCGTAATAACGGTACGCGATGCGTCCCAGCTGCGTGATAAAATCCTTGGCCCGCGTATAGTCGCGGTTTTGCCCCGTCAGGACCGTCAGGACCAAGTCGCCCTGGGGCGTGAAGATGACGGCCGAGTCATGGCAGGCGCCGCGCAGGAGCCCCGTCTTGTGGGCGATCTCCCAGCCGGGCGGGAGCCCTTTCGCCAACCGCGCGCGGTGCTTGAGGTGCTTCATGAGGTCCAGCATCTTCTCGCTGGAGCCGCGGTCCACCATGTCCCCGCGGTATATTTTCTCCAACAAACCGCCCATTTCGCGGGCCGTGGTGTAATTTTCATAGGTCACGCGCCGGTTCTTGAGGCTCATGCCCTCCGGGTTGATCTCCGTATAAACCAGCCCCTGCTTGGGAAACTGCTGCTGGAGATATTCCATGCTCACGGTCTCGATGAGCATCTTGGCCGCGGTGTTGTCGCTCTCGTCGATCATCTTGGTCAGGAGCTGCTCGACGGTGAAGCGGGCGCCGTCCCGGTGCCATTTGATGCTGCCGGATCCTCCCGTGCGGTGCCGGCGGCGCAGCGTGAGCGACGTCTGCAGGGAAATGCCGCCGTCCCGGATTCTTTGGAAGACCGCGGCCATGATCGGAACTTTGATCAGACTGGCGGACGGGAAAAGGTCGTCCGCCTGGTACGCCCAAACACGGTCCCGCTTCAAATCTTTCAGATAGATCGCCACCCGGCCCGGGAAAGAGATCGCCTCAGCCTCCAGCCGGCGGGTCAACTCGTCCCAGGAGGATTGCTCCACCTCCGAGACGGTCCCATCCACGATTCTGGTGGCGACCGTCGCCGTTTCGCCGCCTTCGACCGCCCGGGCATAGGGCGCGGCCGCGGAGGCGCTCGGCGCCCGGTTATAGACCGCCGGCACCGAGGGAATGAACAGCCCCGCCTCGGCGGTCTGGTTCCAATCGATGCGCAATCCCAGGTAATAAGAAAAGGGGACCATCGCCAAGACGATAAGAACGACCCAGTCCATGAGCGATATCTTATAGGAAGGCCGCAGAGGAGCTAAACGTTTCATAGCGCGATACGAGGCATAGGGTAACAGGCTCCGGGCGTTTTCGCAATATCTATCTTGTTGCGTCGACCGGGGTCAATTCTTCGCGACTTTTTCCACGGGGCTCGAGGAGAACAGGAGTTTCTTATCGGTCTCGTCCAACTGGACGTAGATGACGCCCTTCCCCTCGAATTTTTTCTGCAGGATATCCTCCGCCAAGGGATCTTCCAGGGTGCGCTGGATCGTCCGCTGCAGGGGTCGGGCGCCGTAATTGGGATCGAAACCGGTTTCGACCAGGAACTTTCTGGCCTCTTCGGAAACTTCCAGTTTATAACCCTGCGTCGATATCCGTGTCTCGACGCGCTTGAGCATCAGGCCGAGGATCTGCTTCATCTCGGCCTCCATCAGCGGGTGGAACACGATGATTTCATCGACGCGGTTGATGAACTCCGGATTGAAGACCCGCCGAACCTCCTCCATGACGGTATCCTTCATCGTTTTGTAGTCCCGCTCCTCGCTTTCCACCTGCGGGACGAAACCCAGCGATTTCCCCTTCGAGATCAGCCGCGCGCCGACGTTGGAGGTCATGATGAAGACCGTGTTCTTGAAACTGACCTTGTGGCCGAGGTTGTCGCTGAGAACGCCGTCGTCCATCACCTGCAGC
>JACQPI010000184.1 GCA_016207585.1 Elusimicrobiota bacterium
GAGCCCATCAGGGCGCGGTTGGCGTCGTCGTGCTCCAGGAAGGGGATCAGTGCCGCCGAGACCGAAATGACCTGCATGGGCGAGATGTCCATGTAGTCCATTTTCTCCGGCGCCATGAGCGGATAGTCCGCCCGGTGCCGCGCGGCGACGATGTCGGTGGCCATGCGGTCCTTTTCGATAGGGGTGTTCGCCTGGGCCACGATCTTGTCGGACTCCTCGTCGGCGGCCAGGAAGTCCACTTCGCCGGTCAGCCTGCCTTTCGAAACCCGCCGGTACGGCGAGACGATCAATCCGTACTGGTTGATGCCCGCGTAGCAGGCCAGAGAGGTGATGAGGCCGATATTGGGACCTTCCGGGGTCTCGATGGGGCAGATGCGGCCGTAGTGCGTGAAGTGCACGTCGCGCACCTCGAAGCCGGCGCGCTTGCGGTGGAGTCCGCCCGGGCCGAGGGCCGAGAGGCGGCGCTTGTGCGTCAACTCGGCCAGAGGGTTGATCTGGTCCATGAACTGCGAAAGCTGCGAAGTGCCGAAGAACTTGCGCAAGATGCCCACGATCGGGGCGGTGTTGAGGAGATTGCGCGGAGTCACCAGGGCCTTGTCCTGGATGCTCATGCGGTCGCGGATGACCCGCGACATCTGGGCCAAGCCCACGCGGATCTGGTTTTCCAAAAGCTCGCCGACGCCGCGCACCCGCCGGTTGCCGAGATGGTCGATGTCGTCTATATCGTAAACGTAGCGCTCTTCGTTGATATCCTCGTGCGTCTTCCCACTGTTGAGGGTGATGATATACTGAATCGTAACAATAATATCCTCGACCGTCAGGGTTCGGCGCTTTTCCGAGGGCAGCTCGAAACGCCAGTCCTTGCGGGAGGCGAGCCGTTTCAGGAGCGGCCCGAGCTTCTTGGCGATCTTATAGCGGCCCACGTAGGAGAGGTCGTATTTTCGCAGGTTCTTGAAGATGAGGTTCTCAAGGTACTTCTCGGCCTGTCCGGGGACGATGAACTCCTGTCCGCGCAGCTTCTTATAGATGTCCTGCTGAGCCTCCTTGGCGGTCCGGACACCGTCCTTGCGAAGGGTCTCGAGGATGGTCGGATCCTCCTTCGCCGGGTCCCCGGTCAGCAGCTTGACGGAGGCGACGCCGCGCTCCTGCATCCGACGGATCGCCTCGTGAGTGATTTGATGACGCGCCTCCAAGAGCACCTCGCCGGAAGCCTTGTCGACGGCATCCTCCGCGCAGATGCGGTGGAGGATGGTCTCGGGCGCGATCCCCTGGAGCTTGACCTCCTCGTAAGGGTAGAATATCTGCAATATCTCGGCGTCCGTCTCGACGCCGGCCGCGCGCAATAAGGTCGTGGCCGGGAATTTTTTCTTTCGGTCGATGCGGACATAGAGCGCATTGTTGAGGTCGAACTCGAACTCGACCCAGGCCCCCCGGTAGGGGATGACGCGCGCGAAGAAAAGCTTCTTTCCCACGGCCGAGATCTTTTTCTCTTCGTCTTCCTCGAAAATGATTCCGGGCGAACGGTGAAGCTGGCTGACCACGACCCGCTCCGCCCCGTTGATGATGAAGGAGGCGCTATCGGTCATGATCGGGAGGTCGCAGACGAAGACCTCCTGCTCGATGATCTGCTTGAGCTTTCCGGAAGGCTGGCGCGAGGACAGCCGCAGGACCGCCCGCAACGGCCGCGAGTAGGTGCTGTCGTGGACGACCGCGTCCTCCGCGGTGGCGTAGCGCGATTTCCCCAGTTCGTAGCGGACGAAGTCCAACACCAGGCTGCCGTCGGATGACTCGATCGGGAAGACATCCAGGAACGCCGCCTGCAACCCCATGAGCTTGCGCTCCTGGGGCGTCGCGCCCTCTTGAAGGAAATCCTTGAAGGACCTTTTCTGCATCTCCAAAAGATCCGGCAGCTCCAACGCCTTCGGAAGCTTCGAGAAGTTTATCTGTTTGAGCATGTCACCTCGTCACCGGCATCGCACGCGAATAAAGACCCCGCGCTACCGACGAACGGCCCGGGCTATTTCAGCTCGACGGCCGCGCCGCTGTCGGTCAGCTTCTTCTTCCACTCCTCCGACTGAACCTTCGCAACGCCTTCTTTGAGGGTTTTCGGCGCGCCCTCGACCAGGTCTTTCGCCTCCTTGAGGCCCAGGCCGGTCAACTCGCGCACCACCTTGATGATCTGAATCTTTTTGTCGGCGGGAACGCTCGATAGAACCACGGTGAAGTCCGTCTTGTCCGCGCCTGGGGCCGGCGCCGTCGAGCCGCCCGCCGCCGCGCCGCCCGCCGCTGCGATGGGGGCCGCCGCGACCGCCTTGACGCCGAACTTTTCTTCGATCGCCTTCACGAGCTCGGAGAGCTCCAAGACGGTCAGGTTAGAAATAGCATCGACGATCTGGTCCTTTCCCAACTTCGTTGCTGTCGACATCACAACTCTCCTTGACTGCTTGAGGTAGCCTCCCTCTCCGGGAGTTTATCCCGTCGCCTGCGGACTACCGGCCCCGTTCACGCCGCGGCCGCCCGGAACTCCCCGGCGGCCGAAACTCAGGCAGCGGTGGCCTCGCTGCCCTTCTTTTCCTGCAACGCCTTCAAAACAAGCGCCAGATCCCGCATCGGGGCCTGCGCGACGCCGGCCACCTGGGCCAGCGCGCTGTACAGGGCGCCGACCAACAGGCCCAGGAGCTCCGGCCTGGTTCCCAGGGCCGACAAGCGCAGGCAGTCGGCCGCGGACACCCAAGCCCCATCGATATAGCCGCTGCGGAACCGCAGCTTCGGAAATTCTTTCGCGAAAGAGGCCAAGGCCTTGGCGGCCGCGATCGGATCCGCGCCCGGGCCCGTCACCAGACCGACCGGACCCTGCAGCAGATCGTCGGAAGCCCCCGTGATGCCGGCATCCTTTAGGGCGTGCCCCAGGACGCTGTTGCGCACCACCTGGTAGCGGCACGCGGCCGGCCTGAGCTTTTTTCGCAGTTCCGCAAGCTCGACGAATTTGAGTCCCTGGAACTGCGTGAAATAAAAATTGGAAGACCGGCGGAGCAGCTCCGCCATTTGCCGGGACAAATCTTTTTTCTGCTGCTTCGTCAATTTCATAACGATTCCCGCGGCCCGTTAAAACCTCACCTGAAGTCCCGCCGAATAATGGTAGCCGTCAACGAACGATCCCTCCGCCACCAACGCCTCGCGCTCGAAGATCGGCACCACGAGCCCGACGAAAGGCGTCACCGTATCCTTGATTCCTCCCACGCGGTCCCCGTTACCCAGGTCCTTCAGGGAAGATTCCGCCCTCAACCACTTCACGCCGCCGTACGGCTCCACGCTCCACTTCCCCGGCAAATCGAAGCGATGGCTCGTCTCGAGCGCCACCTGGTATTGGTACAGATCCAGCCGCTCATCGATGCTCGCCGCCCCCGCGCCGGACGGCGGGTCGATCCGGTTGAAGTGATGCCGCTGCCACATCAGCCGGGCGTCCAGCGTCACGGCCGGGCCCACCACCGTGTCCGGGATGAGGATCGCGCGGGTACCCAGGGCGTATTGGTAGCCGGGCCGGTCTCCGGTCAACACGTTCGTCGCGGTCACGGAGGAGAGCCTCAGCGTCAGATCCCCGACCCCGATCGAGCCGTAGTACTGCAGGCCCTCCCACGGCTGCCCCATCGCCTGGAGCACGACCATGCCTCCGTCGGCGGAAGCGGCCACATCGCCGGAAGACCCGCAGGGAAACGCCACGTTCGACGCGGGCGGAGCGACGCCCCCCACGCAGGAGCCGCCGCCGGTGACCTTGAAGTTCAACTCCTGGCCCTGTACTCCTTGGTAAAAAAGGGTGAACTTCACCGATCCCGCGGGCATTTGGCGCGCCGAGGAGACCAACATCTGGGCCCGGACCGCTGCGGGCCCGCCCAGAACCAACACGAACGACAACGCCGCGCCTTTGACCACTCGTATCCCGTTTTTTAAGGAACCAATGAGACCGGCAACGACCTACTCTCCCAACGCCGAGTTAGGCGATAGTACCATCGGCCCTGGCAGGCTTATCTGCCGTGTTCGGAATGGGAACGGGTGTTTCCCTGCCGGAATTGTCACCGATC
>JACQPI010000186.1 GCA_016207585.1 Elusimicrobiota bacterium
ACATGGACGGATTCCATACCTGGATCCCCTCGGTCATCGAGACCGCCCAACCGATGAAGACGCGGGCCGACGCGGAAGCGTACATCGCGCGCCTTCAAGCGATGCCGCGCTATTTTCAGAACCACGTCGACAGCCTCCGACAAGGCCTTCGGGAAGGGCGGGCCGCCGTCCAAATCGCGGTGGAGCGCGCCATGCGCCAGCTCGAGGAACTCACGAAGACCTCCCCCGAGCAGACCCCCTACGCCAACGTGATCAAAAAACTTCCGGAAGACCTCCGCGCCCGATATGAGCCCCGCATCCTGGAGGCGGTCCGATCATCCGTCTACCCGGCCCATGAGAGCTACCTCAAATTCCTGAAGGAGGAATATTCGGCGAAAGCCCGCGGCGACGACAAGCCGGGGCTCTTCTATGTCGCGGGAAGCTCCGGCGCCTATTCCTATCTCATACGCCTCCATACGACCCTGGACAAGGCTCCGGCCGAGCTTTACAAGGCGGGGATGGACGAGCTTGCGAGTATCCACGCCGAGATGGGAAAAATCGCCAAGAGGCGCGGCCATACGGGAGACCTAAAGTCCTTTTTCGAAAAAATGCGGAAAGACCCGGACAATTTCTTCAAGACCCGGCAAGATGTTCTCGAAACGACCCAGCGGCTGGTGGCGAAAACCCAAGAAAAGCTTCCTCAATATTTCGGCCGCCTTCCCAAGACCCCGTTGATCGTAAAGGCCATCGAGGGATATAAGGAGAAACATGCGATCGCGGCGTACTACTATCCCCCTCCAGACGACCTGTCACGGCCCGGAGTTTACTACGTCAACACCTACCAGCCGGAAACCAGGCCCCGCTTCAGCATGGCCGCGCTGGCGGTTCACGAGGGGCTTCCCGGACACCACCTCCAGATCGCCCTGGCGCTGGAAAAACGCGATCTCCCCGCGTTCCGCAGAAATGGAGGATTCAACTCCTTCGTGGAGGGATGGGCGCTTTACAGCGAGCGCCTGGCGGAGGAGATGGGACTCTATCCCGACGACCTATCGAGGCTCGGAATGCTCTCGTTCCAGGCCTGGCGGGCCTGCCGTCTCGTAGTCGACACGGGCCTGCACGCCCGGGGCTGGGCCAGGTGGAGGACGATCGACTTCATGAAACAGAACACGCCGATGTCGGAAGAGGAGATTATCGCCGAGGTGGACCGCTACATCGTGATCCCCGGCCAAGCCCTCGCCTATAAGGTAGGCCAGCGTGAAATCCTGGCCTTGCGCCGCGAGTCCCGGGCCTTATTGAAACAGAAATTCGATTTGCGCGCCTTTCACGATCGCGTCCTGGAAAACGGGGCTCTCCCTCTGACGACGCTGCGCCGTATTGTATTGAACCCTTACTGAGCCCCGCCAGGGCGGCCGGGATGACCGGCTAGACCGCGGCGGCCAGCCGGTCCCAAAAAACCTTGGCGGAATGGATGCGTTTGCCGGGATCGGGCTCCAGCGCCTCGTCCAGCAGGACCTCCAAGGCCTTCGGCAAGGCGGGCGCGGCCGCGCATAATTTGGGGTACTCCTTGAACATCTTTTGGTCCAGTAGGGCGGGCGGCGGGAAGGGCGGGCGCCCCGCCAGCATCTCATAGGTCATAACCGCCAGCGAGTAGATGTCCGATTCCGGGCAGACGATGCCCTGTTCGGTCTCGGGGGACATATAGAGCGGGGTCCCATGCACGGTGTTGGTCGTGTCGTAGCGGGCGGTGGTCCTGGAATCGTCCGAGGAGATCACGCGGTCCTGAATGCGCCGCGCGATCCCGAAATCCATGACCTTCACGATACCGTGATCGGTCACCATGACGTTTCCCGGTTTAAGATCGCGGTGGATGATTCCATGCGCATGCGCGAACTCCAGGGCGTCGCAGACGGGCCGCAGAACATGCCGGGTCTCGGCCAGGCTCAATCGCCCCTTTTCACCTAGGAGCGCCTCGACCGTCTTCCCTTCCACATACTCGAAAACGAGATAAATCTCCCCGGCCTGATGCACGATCGCGTGGATGTCGACGATGGCGGGGTGGTGCAGCGACGCGACCGTCTTGGCCTCCTTGAGAAAACGGTCCAGCTCGAGAGCATTTTCGCGTATATCCTCGCGCATCTTCTTAATCGCGACCTTGCGCTCCAAGCCGCGGTCCAGCGCTTCATAGACGACTCCCATGCCGCCGCGACCCAAAACCCGCACGATGGGATATTGCGCGGGCCACGCGGCGGACTCATCGGTCTTGCCGAACGCCTTGGGGGACGCTTGGGGAACCTTCCCTTGGAACAACCCGGAGAGGATCAAGTATAGGCCCAACAGGACCACCAGGCCCCAGCCGATCGGGCCCGACTCAAAAGAGAGGAGGGACAGAGCCGATTCCACGTCCGGCCCCCGCCGCGCGGGGGCCGGTTGCGGCTGCGCCTTCACATCCAGCTTCAAGGTGCCTGCGGAAGTCGGGATGGAAATTCCCCCCTCTTGGCCTCCGGGGTTTTCCTTCTCCCCGGCAAAACCGGGGACCGAAATACGGATCTGCCTCCGGGACGGATGGACCTGAGAGGAATCTACCAGGAGCGAGGCCATAGAATCGGCGGAATCGCCGGAAGCGTAACTCGCCGCGCCGGCCGCCCCGTCGTCCGCCTGAGCGCGCCCTTCATAAAGGGTGATGAAAACAAGCAAAACACACAGCCTTGAAATCCAACCGAACTTTCGTTTCATTGCGAAAGGTCTATAACCGCGCGTGTGACTAGTGTAGGGCGGGCGCCTCCATTTGTCAATGACTCAGCCTATCGGGTGTCAGCCTATCGGGACCTTTTTGTTTTTCACCTTGGTCGCCCCATGCTCCCGCACAAGCTGAGTGGATTCTTCCATCGCTTTAGACAAGCCTTGCGGGTTATGCCTACAGCCTATGCCATACCTGCCGTGGCAATCATGGCAGTTGTCCCATCGACCCCAAGACCCCCCATCAATGTGCTGAGCATCACTGACTCATCCCCTCCCGCATCATGATGAAGGCGTAATTGCGGGCCACCTCTTCCAGGCGGATGAAGCGGCCGGTCCGGCCGGAATGACCCGCCTCTATCTCAACGCGGAAAAGCACGGGGTTTGAGCCGGTCTTGAGGGCGCGCAGCCTGGCGACCCATTTGGCCGGCTCCCAGTATTGGACCTGGGAATCGTTGTAGCCGGTCTCCACGTAAATGGCCGGGTAATCGGTGGCGGCCACGTTGTCGTAGGGCGAGTAGCTCTTAATGTAGCGGTAAAAGCGCGGGTCGTTGGGGTTTCCCCATTCGTCATATTCCGCGGTGGTCAGTGGGATGGTGGGGTCGAGCATGGTGGTCAGCGCGTCGACAAACGGCACGTGAGCCAATATCCCGCGGTAGAGGTCGGGGCGCAGGTTGGCGACGGCCCCCATCAATAGGCCCCCGGCGCTTTCGCCCATGGCATAGACCCGGCCCTTCTCGATCCAGCCCTCGGTGAGCAGCGCCTCGGTCGCGTCGATGAAGTCATGGAAGGTGTTTTTTTTCTTGTCCTGGCGGCCGTCTTCGTACCAGGCGCGACCCATCTCGCTGCCGCCGCGGATATGGGCGATGGCATAGACAAAGCCGCGATCCAGGATGATTATGATGTTGGAACTAAAGTTGGGATCCACGGAGTAGCCGTAGGA
>JACQPI010000177.1 GCA_016207585.1 Elusimicrobiota bacterium
GAGGCGGTCCGCGCGATACGCTCCAACCCCAAAACAAAGCACATACCGATTCTCATGTGCACCGGCGAGAACAAGGTCGAGGATATCGATGAAAGCCTGCGGGCCGGCGCCGACGATTATATCCCCAAGCCGATCAATCTGGCCCGGCTCAAGGCCAAGTGCGCTAAGCTGCTGGGACCGAGACCTCTTTAGGGGAGCCCGTAGAGGGACGCGACCTGCGCCAGGATCGCGTCGCTCCATGGAGGCGGCACCAGCGGCGCGCCGGCGGAGTCTTTTAATATGCGCCCGGAAGCGTCCGAGACGATAAAGTGAGGCACTCCATTCACTTTGAAATCTCCGGAAGGGTCCAAAAAGGTGTCGGCTCCGAACTCCCGGGCGTAATCGACGACCGATGCGGATTGGTCCATCCCGACTACGATCCGCATCGTCACGTTCTTGGCGGTCAGGAAAACGCGCAAAGCTCTCAATAATTCGGAGGAGGCCCGACAGTAGCCGCACCACGGCGCGATGTAAACCGTCAGGCATTTCGGGGTGGGACAATGCCCCAGGGAAACGGCCTGGGACTCCTCGATCGTGGGAAGCTTCACGTCGGGGAAACTCGACACCCGCGAGGAACACCCGCCGAAAGCCGACGCGAAAATACCGATCGCCACGAAACGCCTTAGGTCGTGGATCACGAACCCAGTATAGCCCCTCGGCGCCGCATCTTCAATAGGCCTGCCCCGACGATAACGGCCGCCAACAGCACGCAGGCCCAGCCCAGCCAGTCTCCGTTTCTGGAATAGAACGAACCCCGGGGAAACGGGTCCGTCTGCGGCACGCGCAACTCCAGCGTCCCGCGCATCCCAAGCTCCGAACGCGCCGCGACCGCCCCAAACGGGTCGATCCGCCCGGAAATGCCGGTGTTGGCGGCCCGCAGGACGCTCACCCTATTCTCGACCGCGCGGAAAACATTGGCATAGAAATGCTGGTAAGGCGCCCATGTATCCTTGTACCAGCCGTCATTGGTGACGTTGACGAGCAACCGCAGCGGCCAAGCGCCCTCCTGGATTTGAACGCTCCGGCGGCTGAGCTCTGGGAACATCGCCTCGAAGCAAATGGTCATTCCCGCATAGCCCCAAGGCAGCGTAAGCCGGGCGGGCCGGGACGGTCCCGCCTCCAGATTCCCCATCTGGGCCAGAATCCCCACGAACGGCTCGAAGACCCCGCGCAACGGCACGAATTCCCCGAAAGGAACTCTCCGGCGCTTGTGGTAGAACCCGGCGAGTTCTCCCGCGGGATCGAAGAAAACGATCGAGTTGCGCTCACGCCTCTCCGAGCGGGTCATGGCCCCGACCGCATGATAGGCTTGAGTCTTGCGGACCCAATTTCCGACCCAATAAAAATTCTCCTTCTCTTCGAGCCAGCCCGGCAGAGAGGACTCGGGCCATAGGACCAAATCGGGCTTCGATTTCGCGGCCCGAGCCAACAATTCGTCGAAACCGGCTCGGATGCGGTCCGCATACGTCTCGTCCCATTTCTGATATTGGTCCACGTTGGGCTGCAGGACGACGACGGTCCTTTCCGGCGCGAAGCTCGCCGGGCCCCTGGATAAAGCCGGCTCCATTCCGGCGCGCCTTTGAAGGACCGCCGTCCCGTAACTCCACCAGAGAAAAAGGGCCAGGCATACGCCGATTCCGGATGCGCGCAAGGATTTCGGCAGACGGCCGTTTACTCGCCAAGCGGCGGCGGCAGCCGCCAGCAAAGCGTTCCAAGCGATAATGAGAAACGCCAGCCCATGGGGCCCCGCCCAGGAAGCGCCCTGGATCCACGCGAGATGCTTCCACTGCGTGTACTCCAATAATACAAGCCCCAGACCCGGAGTCGTCCGCTCCATGATGAACTCCAGCGCCGTCCAGAGGATCGCGCAGGCCCAAGGCCACGCCCATAGGGGAAGCGCGCGGCCCAAAATCGAAGAGATCAAGCCCAGCGCGGCCCAAGGCAATCCCGAAGCGACGGACAACGCGAGCCAGGCGGCAGCCGCCACGGGAACCGGGATCCCCGCGAAGCGGCAGGTCGAGTACACCCAATGCGCCGCGACCGCGTAGAAAGCGATCCCAAAAAGCCACCCGGCCCGCGCCGCGGCGGCGCGACGCTCCGTCTCCAGGCATACGCGCAACAACGGCGCGAACGATATCCAGGCCAGGGCGCACAAGCCGGGTTGAGGAAGGGTCAAGGCGGATAGCCCGCCGCAAAAAATAAGGATTAGGCCCCGCAGCACTTTTTGTATTTCTTGCCGCTGCCGCAGGGGCAGGGGTCGTTGCGGCCGATCTTGAGGATCGGCGCGGGCTCCGCGGACTGCTCTGATTTTTTCAAGAAAGATCGAGATTTTCCGTTGTCGGAAGAAGGTTTTCGCGCCTGCTGCGGCTCGTCGGCCGGGCCCAGCTGCAGCCTGGGCGGAGGAGGCGGCTGGCGGGGGGCCTGGATCTTGAAAAGATACTCCACCGTCTGCTCGCGGACCCGGTCCATCATGACGCTGAAGAGCGCGAACGACTCCTTTTGATACTCGATCAGGGGGTCTTTCTGTCCGTAGGCGCGCAGCCCGATCGACTTCTTGAGATGGTCCAAGTCGTAGAGGTGGTTCTTCCACGCCTGGTCGATCATCTGCAGGAGCACCCACCGCTCCACCTCCCGGAAATCGAAGCCGACGAACTCCTGCGCGCGCCGGGCGTAGCGATCCCGGATATCCCGGAGAAACTCCTCCACGAGCGCGGCGCGGTCGACCCGCTGCAGTTCCTCGGGAGGCGGGTTCCAGGCGATGCCGAAGGTCCTGCTGAGGAAAGCGGAGAGGCTCGGGACGTCCCAGGTTTCGGGATAGGCGTTGGGTGGGGCCCATGTTTCGAACTTCTCGGACAACTCCTCTTGGAAGGCGGCCTGAATCCAGTCCCGGACCTCGCCCTGGTCCAAAATCTGGTTGCGCAGCTTGTAGATGACGGTCCGCTGCTCGTTGAGGACCTTGTCGTAATCCAGGAGCTGTTTGCGGATGTCGAAGTTATGGGTCTCGACGCGGCGCTGGGCTCCCTCGATCTGGCGCGTGACGAGTCCGGACTCGATGACCTCCCCCTCCTTCATGCCCAGCTTTTCCATGATCGTGGAGAGCCGGTCGGAGCCGAAGAGCCGCATCAATTCGTCGTCAAGCCCCAGATAAAAACGCGAGGAGCCCGGGTCCCCCTGGCGGCCGCAGCGGCCGCGCAGCTGATTGTCGATGCGACGGGCCTCGTGGCGTTCGGTGCCGAGGACGTGGAGCCCCCCCAGCTCGACGACTTTTTTTTGATCCTCGAGGTCCGGAGGGCTCCCCCCCAGGATGATGTCGGTCCCGCGGCCCGCCATGTTCGTGGCGATCGTCACGGTGGCGGACTTGCCGGCCTGCGCGATGATCTGGGCCTCCTGCTCGTGGTACTTGGCGTTGAGGACTTGATGGGGAATCCCCTTGCCGCGCAGCATGGCCGAGATCTTCTCGGATTTTTCGATCGAGCGGGTGCCGACGAGGACGGGGCGGGCCTTTTTCCACAACTCGCTTATTTCTTCGACGATCGCGCCGTATTTCTCACGTTCGGTGCGATAGATCAGGTCCGAAAAATCCTCGCGGACGTTGGGCCGGTTGGGCGGTATCTCCACGACGTCGAGTTTGTATATCTCCCAGAACTCGTCGAGCTCGGTCATCGCGGTGCCGGTCATGCCGGCCAATTTCTTATAGAGCTTGAAAAAGTTCTGGAAGGTGATGGTGGCCAGCGTCTGGTTTTCCTCCTTGATCGGGAGATTTTCCTTCGCCTCGACCGCCTGATGGAGCCCCTCGGACCAGCGGCGGCCTGGCATGAGGCGCCCCGTGAACTCATCGACGATGACGACCTCGCCGTCTTTGACGACGTAATCCACGTCCCGCTTGTAGAGATGGTGCGCCCGCATCGCCTGGGTGATGTGGTGGACCCATTCCCCCTGGAGGTCGTCGTAGAGGTTGGCGATGCCCAGCAGCTTCTCCGACTTCGTGACGCCCTGCTCGGTCAGGACCACCGAATGATTTTTTTCATCGACGATCGCGTCGAAACCCTTGCCCAGGTCCTCCCCCGTGTACTTGGACTGAATCTCCTCCTCCTCCGTGACGAAGCGCGGCTTGAGGTTGGGGACGATGCGGTTGATGAGGAAATACCGGTCGGTCGACTCCTCGGCGGGGCCCGAAATGATGAGCGGGGTGCGGGCCTCGTCGATGAGGATCGAGTCCACTTCGTCGACGATGGCGTAGTAGAGCCCGCGCAGCACCCGGTCCTCCTTGTGCACCACCATGTTGTCGCGCAAGTAATCGAAGCCTATTTCATTATTGGTGACGTAGGTGACGTCGCAGGCGTAGGCGGCGCGCCGCTCGGCGTTGGGCATGTCGTGCTGCACGAAGCCCACGGTGAGTCCCAGAAACTCGAAGATGGGCCCCATCCAATAGCGGTCGCGCTTGGCCAGGTAATCGTTGACCGTCACCAGGTGCACTCCCCGGCCCAAGAGGGCGTTGAGGTAGATGGGCGCGGTCGCCACGAGGGTTTTTCCCTCGCCGGTTTTCATCTCGGAAATGGCGCCTTGGTGCAGCACCAGGCCGCCGACGAGCTGCACGTCGTAGTGCCTGAGCCCTATCGCGCGGCGCGAGGCCTCTCGCACCGCGGCGAAGGCCTCGGGCAGCGCCGAATCCAGAACGGCCTGTTCGAGCTTTCGGCGCTCGTCGGCGGGGGTCTCCTCCGGGATTCGACCGACCTCCTGGAGGATCCTGCCGCGAAATTCGTCCGTCTTGGCTCGCAAATCCGCGTCGGTCAAGCTCTCGTATTGGGCGGCCGGCGCGCTGATCGGCTGCAGGACGGGCTGGAGCTTCTTGAGCTTGCGCTGGCTGGGAGTTCCGATCAGCGCGTAGACGAGATTGGCGATCATCTGGGAATGGATTATTGTATCACTTTAGACCGATTCAAAAAGCGTCGCCAACCCCTGCCCCACTCCGACGCACAAAGTCGCCAAACCGCGGCGCGCGCCGCGACGACGCAGTTCGTGGACCAAGGTCGTCGCCAGGCGCGCTCCGCTCGCCCCGAGGGGATGCCCCAGGGCGATGGCCCCGCCGTGGACGTTGAGGCGCTGCGGATCGATCTTCAGCTCATCCGCGCAGGCCAGAACCTGGGCCGCGAAGGCCTCGTTGAGCTCGATGCGGTCGATGTCTTTGAGGCCGAGGTTCAACCGTTTCAGGAGCTTGCCCGTCGCGTGAATCGGCCCCAATCCCATGAAGGACGGGTCTAATCCCGTGGACGCCGAGCCGGCCCACCTCGCCAAGGGAACGCAGCCCAGCGCCTTCGCCCGTTTCGCCTCCATCAGGAGCAGCGCGGCGGCCCCGTCGCTCAAGCCGCTTGAGTTGCCCGCCGTCACCGTTCCGCTCTCGCGGAACGCGGGTTTGAGCGCAGCCAGCTTCTCGATCGAAGTGTCGAGCCTCGGGCCTTCGTCTTTCGCGACGGATAGAGCAGGTCCCTTCCTCTGGGAAACGAAAAGTGGAATTATTTCCTCCCTAAACTCCCCATGGACGGCCGCCGCCGCTCGGCGATGGGACTCCAGGGCGAATTCGTCCTGTCGCCGGCGCTCGATCTTATATTTTTGGGCGACGTTCTCCGCGGTCTCTCCCATCGAATGAAGAGGAAACAGTTTCTGCATCTTCGGGTTGGGAAATCGCCAGCCCAGCGCCGTATCATAGGCGGTCCGATTGCCGAAGGCGAAGCCCGTCTCGGGCTTGGGCAGCGCCCACGGGGCCCGGCTCATGCTCTCGACCCCGCCCGCGACGTAAACCTCCCCCTCCCCCGCCAGGATGCAGCGGGCCGCAGCGTTGACCGCCTCCAGGCCCGAGGCGCAGAGGCGGTTGACCGTGCAGCCGGGGACCGTCTGTGGAAGCCCGGCCAGCAGGGCCGCCATGCGCGCGATATTGCGGTTGTCCTCCCCGGCCTGGTTGGCGCAACCCAGGTAGACGTCGCTGATCTCGGAAGGATCCAAGCTCGCGACTCCGGACAGGAGCGCGCGGATCACCTCCGCCGCCAGATCGTCGGGTCTCACCGGACTCAGGACGCCCCCCAGTTTCCCGAACGCGGACCGCGCCGCCGCCACGACCACCGCCTCACGATTCATAACGCTCCCCAATACGTTCTATTTGATCGGATTGCCTATGTCGAAACCCACCCCGAAGCTCCAGCGGGTCTCGTGTACGTCGTTGAACTGCAGAAAATACTGGCGGCCAGTGAAATACTCGACATAGACCTTGGCGGCCGCGATCCGCTTCTCATCGGAAAAACGCAGGCCGCTCTGGAGGCAATAGGTCGGGTTCCATTTCACGCGCTCCCACGTCTGCGTATCCTGGGCCACGTACCACCGTATTCCCGGACCCCAGCGCGTGGCGCCCATGTACTCCAGGCCGAATTGGAGCGCGCCGCGCCCCTGGATGCCGACCGTATTAAAAGCGTAGGCGCCGCCCCCGTAGGCGCGCCAACGATCCTTGGGGGAAAAGGCGTAGATCGCTTTCAAGGAGTCCAACGATTTTTTAACGATCGCCGGCCGCACGCGCAGGATGTAATCGTCCCCCAAGTGGGAACTCGTATGCCAGAAACCAAACCGCACCGCGTGGCCGCCCCGCAGGGTGAGATCGAAGGGGGCCGCGGCCGTAAAGTCGGTCACCTCCAGGCTGTTTTTGACGGTTGAAAAATTGAAGCGCGACAGGATCCCTCCCCCCAAGTTCACTTGGAGCCTTGTTTGTCTCCCCAGGCGCCACCGGGCCAAGCCGACGTAATCGCCGATCGAAACCTCGCCGAAGCGATCCTCCGAAAGAGGGAGGAGATAGCGGCCCCCGATGCCGAGTTCCGTGCCGTCGGCCAGGATCGGGTCGAAGTGCTCCCGCGCCGATGGAAAAAACATCTCGGGCACGAACACGCCGAGCCGAGCTCCCTGAGCGCCGAACGCCGCAGCGGTTCCCAGCCCCGCAGCCAAACAAGCGCCCGCAAGAATTCTCTTCACAACCCTCCCCGTCTCTCCAGCTCCCGGCCCCATTCCAAAGGCCCTCTCGGCCAATTCATCCCGAGCCGCATGGCGGTATCGATGTCCTCCGCGCCCGCCACGCCGGCCTCCAGGGCCAGCCGCGCCTCCGCGATCACGTTTTCCAGTATCGTCTTGAATATCTCCGGATCGGCGATGGGGCGCGCCCCGACGCCGGGCAGGATCTCTTCAAGGGCCGGATTTCCAGTCGCCGGCTGGTTCTCCCCATATACGTAGAATCCGCAGCCGCTCTTGCGTCCCAAATTGCCCCGCGCCACCAACTCTTCTTGAACCCGTCGCGGCTTCAATCTTTCGGGCCTACCGAGCGCCTCGTAGATGACTTTTGAGATCGTCAGATTCACGTCCAGTCCAATGAGGTCCACGAGCTCCATAGGCCCCATCCGAAACCCGCCCTTCTCCCGTACCGCGCGGTCGATCGCGGCGGGCGGCCCCGCCCCCTCCTCCAAGAGCCCCATCCCAGCCAGATAGAAGGGGCGGACGATTCGGTTGGCGATGAAACCGGGGGTATCCTTGCACACCACGACCGTTTTCCCAAGGGCGAGCGCCAGCTCGCGCGCAGCCTCGATCGCCGCTTCCGAAACGAAGGGCGTCCGAACGACCTCCACCAGGCGCATCACGGGGGCCGGATTGAAAAAATGCATCCCGACGATCCGGTCGGGGTTCTCGGCCGCGGAGGCGATGCGTTCGACCGACAGCGACGAGGTGTTCGTCGCGATCACGCGCCGCGGGTCCATGATCGAATCGAGTTTGCGAAAGAGGTCGTGTTTCGCCCGGATATCCTCGCTGACCGCCTCGATCACGAAATCGCACGCCTCGAGAACTTCCAGGCTCTCGGTCTTGCGGATGAGGGAAAAGGCCTCGGGCTTCTCCAACCGGTGAAGGCCGCGCAGGATTCGGCCCTCCGCCCGCGACAATACCTCCTCCGAAACGTCGAACAACTGGACCTCGAAGCCGTTTTGCGCGAGGGCTTGCGCGATGCCGGCGCCCATGGTTCCGGCTCCCGCCACGCCGACCCTGCGAATGTCGGTCCCCTGGATCATCCGCGTTTTCCGCCCCGCGGACGGCTTAGCCGCCGGAAGCGCTCGCGGCTCATCACGATCTGCAGATGCGTTCCGTCTCCCAGCTTCCGTTTTCCGGAACGAACCTCCAGTCGCGCAACCACCCGATTATCGCGAACATGTTCCAGAGTGCAGCGGATATTAAGCTCGGCACCGATGGGCGCGGGCTCCAAGTGACGGATAGAGATCGCCGCGCCGACCGCCTCCTCCGTATTCTCGAGATAGGGGACCAGCAATTTTCTCGCCGCGACCTCCATGTGATAGGCCATCGCCCAGGTCGAATACAGTGGGTGCCGCACGAGGCCCTCCAAGCGAGGCTTCATCCAACTCCGCACGCGGGCGGAGCAATCGATAAAAACCCCTTTCCGCAGACCCGGCCTCATGAAGGACCCGTCGCCAATGCCAGCGCGGCGTCCGCCAGCCGGTCCGACGTGTCGGCGAAGGACATGCGTTCTCCCGCTTCGCGAGCCCGGCACCCCATGCGCTCGAGCTCCACCGGATCCCCCAACAGCTCCCGTAGCGCCGCGGCCAGACCGCGGGAAGCGCGTCGGGACGCCCCCCGCCAGGGGGACCACAGCATGGCGGGAGCATCATAGCCTACGATGCGGCTGAACCCGGGCGACAGTATCTCCTCGACCCCGCTGTGGTCGCTGGCCAAGATAGGCAGTCCGGCCCGCAGCGCCTCCA
>JACQPI010000188.1 GCA_016207585.1 Elusimicrobiota bacterium
CCGCGACATCCGCACGTGGACAGGCGCGCCACGTCCTCGATGGCCCGGATGTTGCGGGTCGCGTGGCGCTCGCATGCGAGGCGGCAGTCCTCGGAGTCCATCCCCTTGCCGTCGTCAACCACGTGCAGGAGTTTGCGCCCGGCGCCGGAGGACTCGACTTGGATCTTGGCGGCCCCAGCGTCCAAGGAATTTTCCAAAAGCTCCTTGAGGATGGAGGCCGGGCGCTCCACCACCTCTCCCGCGGCGATCTGGCTGGCGACTTCCTGGGAAAGGCGGTAAATGGCCGGCATGGAATCAGAGTCCTTTTTTCCACCGGTGGATTCGTTCCAGGGCGGTGAGAGGGGTGATCTCGTCCGGGTGCAAAAGACGGATCTCCCGCAAAACGGGATGATCTTCGAACAGGGGAAGCGCCGGCTCGGTCCCGAGGGGCGCATTGGGGAGGGGCGAGCCCTTCGGCATGGCGCGACTCTTGTTTTCCAGCCCGGAGAGGATCTCACGAGCGCGGTTCAGGCAGGCCGCGGGGAGTCCGGCCAACTGGGCCACGTGGATGCCGAAGGAGCGGTCCGCGGGTCCCGTGGCGATCTTATGGAGGAACACGACCTCGGTTCGACCCTCTGCGTCGGTCCATTCGCGGGCTTCCACGTTGGCATTGCGGACCCCAGGCAGGAGTTCGGCCAGTTCGGTCAGCTCGAAGTAATGGGTGGCGAAGAGCACCCGCGGTCCTCTGGGGGAAGCCTCCGCCGGAGCGCCTTCGCGGGCGGTTCGATAGGCGGCGCTCAGATGCTCGATGACGGCCCATGCGATGGAGATGCCGTCGAATGTCGAGGTTCCTCGCCCCACCTCGTCGAGGATCAGCAGGCTTCGCAGGGTCGCCGATGAAAGGATATGCGCCGTTTCGCGCATCTCGACCATGAAGGTGGACTCGTTGCGCGAAAGGGCGTCCTGGCTTCCGATGCGCGTCAGTATTTTGTCGACAATGCCGACCGTGGCTGTTTTTGCGGGAACAAAGCTGCCGATCTGCGCCATTAGGGCGATCAACGCGTTTTGCCGAAGGAAGGTGCTCTTGCCTCCCATATTGGGGCCTGTAAGGATGAGAACCTGGGGATCGGGACCGTTGAGAGAAAGGGAATTGGGGACGAAGGCCCCCGCCGGGAGCGTGCACTCCACCATCGGGTGGCGGCCTTCCTCGATCGTCAATTCATGAGAAAGGTCCACCCGCGGTTTCACGTACTCATGGAGGAATGCGGTCTCGGCGAAAGAGCTCAGGGCGTCGATCTCAGCCAAGAGGGCCGCGAAGCGCAGCAGGGCGCGATGCGCCTGGAGCGCCCGGCGCCGCACCTCGTCAAAAAGTTCCGCCTCCAGCCGGACGGCCTTGTCCTGCGCCCCCAGCATTTTTACCTCGAGTTCCTTGAGCTCCGGGGTTATGAAGCGCTCCGCATTGGCCAGCGTCTGTTTGCGGGTAAACCGTTGCGGCACCTTCGAAAGATGGGGGCGCGTTACTTCGATGTAATATCCGAATACGGAGTTATAGCCGATTTTCAGCGAGCCGATGCCGGTCGACCGCCGCTCCTGCTCCTCGAGGGTCTCGATGTATTTTTGGCCGTCGTTCTTGATGGACATCAACTCGTCGAGCCGCGTGTCGTACCCGGGGCGGATGATCCCTCCGTCGGAAAGTCGTTGGGGCGGTCGGTCGGCCAGGGAGCGTTCGAGAAGATGGCGTACGTCCTCCAGGGGTTGCGCGAGACCCTCGAGGACCGGCTGATACGAGGATAACGCGGAGGCGGGGCCCGCCTCGCAGAGCCAACTTCGGAAGGCATCCGTTTGAAGCAGCGAATTGCGCAGGGCCGCCAAATCGCGGGGGGAAGCGGCGCGAGTGCCCAAGCGCGACACGACGCGCTCGATGTCCGCGATTTCCCCGAAAATCTGCGCCAGGACTTTCCGGGATTGGGCTCTGTCCAGGAGTTCTTCCACCGTATTTTGCCTTCGCTCGATTTCTCCGATATCCAGTAGGGGGTGGAGGATCCAGCTTCGAAGCCTGCGGCTTCCCATCGAGGTCCGGCAATGATCCAGCAGCCCCCACAGCGAATGGCGCCGCTGCCCGGTGGAAGAGCCGACCAGCTCCAGGGTGCGGATGGCCGCCTCGTCCAGGAGCATCTCCTCTTGAATTTCCCGGTACGAGGGGGTCAGCAGATCGGAAAGATGCGATTGGGTCTCCACGACGTATCGGCCTACGGCAAGCGCCGCGCGCGCCGCAAGATGCCGGTTATGCCAGGGGGGGGACCCGGTCCAAGAGGGGCGTTCGTTGGAGCCGGCGTTCGGCGCTTTGGAAAAATCGAGAAAGCTCAAAGCGGTCTTGGGGCCGACGGCCGTCTTCAAACGCAACGTGTCCGCGTCCTGCTTGGAGACGACGATCTCGGCCGGGTCGAGCCGGGCGAGGAGGGAGAAAAGTTGGCGGTGCCCGAGGTCGTTGAGGACCTGGGTCGCCCAGAATTCTCCGGTGGATATCTCCATGCAGGCTAGGCCCCAGCCGACCCAATCCAGTTCCAGGGAGACCAGATAATTGGCTGCTACGGCCTCCAGGAGTTCGTCTTCGACCACGGTCCCGGGAGTGACGAGTCGGATCACTTGGCGCCTGACGAGCCCTTTCACCTGAGACGGGTCCTCCATCTGTTCGGCGACAGCCACCTTATGGCCGGCTTTCAGAAGTTTGGCGATGTAGTTGGAGGCCGAGTGCGCCGGCACTCCGCACATGGGAATCGCCTGGCGGGCGGTGAGCAGGAGACCCAGGATGGGGCTTGCGGTCTTGGCGTCGTCGCCGAACATCTCGTAAAAATCCCCCAAGCGAAAGAACAGGATCGCATGGGGATAGGAGGCCTTCAGGGCCTGGTATTGGCGCATCAACGGGGTGTCGATCACGGAGTCGGCGGCAGGCATCCCTAATTAAATCGCGCGCAATATTTTACAAAAACCGAGCGGGTAGATTTATAGAGCCATTGACCCCGTAGAAGCTAGGACTAAAGTCCCATGAAATAGGACCCGAAGGCCCAGGCCGAGCAGCGGCAGGACTGGTATGATATGAATATATGACCGAGCAGGGAATGCCGAGCGAAAAGGTAGTGCAACCTCTCGCTCGGCACTGGGCGCGCATATCGCGCCCGGTGGTTGATGCCTTGAGG
>JACQPI010000197.1 GCA_016207585.1 Elusimicrobiota bacterium
CGGACGGACGGCTTCGGGAACCGTCAAACGCGGAAGCAAAATCGCCGGCCGAGGGCGAAATCCCCGCGGCCGCAGGCCGAACCCGCGCGAAAAAAGCGGAGGGGGAAAAGCCCGGACGCCGCTCGCACTGCCGCGCGTCCTGGCCGCACAGCCGCGGATGCATCGCGGGGCCTAGTTTTTGGATGTCCTTTTCGAGGAGCTGTCCGTCCTCCGCCAAGAGGATGTCCATCAGCGCGTTTTTCCCGACCGCCGTCAGCGCGAGGAACCCCCGGGAATCCCGTTCAACGAAGAGGTTGCGGTCCAAGTCCCTGGGATCCATGCGCGGGCGCAGGTAGCTCTGGAGCGACGCCGCCATGAAGGCCTCGGAATCTTGCGCCGGGACCTTCCGGAGAAAGGACATCACCCGCGCAGCTTCCGGATCCGACAAGGCGCGCGCCTTTTTGCGTCCCCGCGAATTCAAGGAGTGATAAAAGAGCCTGCCTTTCGAATCGGCGCGGACCCCGAGGATATTCCCGGCCCGCTCGACCGCCCGGACCCGGGCCCGATCCACCATCGAGCGCCCGTCCGGAAGAGAAGCCGCGGAAGCCAGAGCGGCGGCGGGCGACGCGGTCGCCAAGAGCCGCAGCAAGGCCGCGAGGAAAACGCCGAGATGGAGAGGGCGCAGGATATCCGGTTTCATAGGTCGAAAGACCCTTGGATATGGTTCTTAGGACCTATTTTGTAAAGGCCCATTTGGGCCCCTTCAAATTAGGACTTTAGACCTACAATGTTCGCGGCAGGGATATCAGCGCGGGCCGACCACGCGAGGCGGCCCTCCGGAGTTTGGCGGTAGAGGACTCCATCAGGACTCGGGGAACATCTCCTAGAAACAAAACCTCCAGCGCCTGCTTGACGTTTCTACCCTTCAGCCAGCCTTCGAAGAGCCGGACCGCCTCGGCGTCGCAGGTCCGACCGCAGCACTCCAGCAAGGCATCCATAAGAGGCACGACCGCCCCCTCGTTGAGAAAGCGCCGCACGGCCTCCAAGGCCTCCAAGCGCGCCGGAACGAACGGCGGCGGATCCTCAAGGAACGAGGCCAACACTCCGAACACGCGCGCCAAGCCGGCGGCCGCCGGCTCCAGGTCAAGGTCGCCGCCCCCCCGCCGCGCGCCGGAGAGGGCGGCCGCATGAAGGTTCCGGACCTCGTTTTCGTAGTCCTCGGCGCCTTCAGGAGGGAGCGGCCCCACGCGCGCCGGCTGTCCGCGCCCCCGCAGCTCGTCGAGAGCCGCGCACAACTCCGGGCCCAAGATCCGCCTCAAGGCGCGCTCCTTATCGTCGCAGACGGCCAACATGAGCTGCGACCAGCGCCGCGGGTCGCGCTGGTAGCGCTCCCAGAGCCCGCGCGTATCGCTTCCGGCCGCCACGGCGGCAGCATCCTCCCGTGTTTCCAGGACCGGCGGGGGGGAGTCCCACGGGGAAATGCTCCGGTACTCTTCGTAAGACGGCAGGCCGGGCGGCGCGAACGCTCCCTCTTTGTAGAGTCGATGCGCGGCGCGCAGGGCCAAAGAAGCCGCCGCCGCCGCATAGCGCCGCGGGTTCTGGACGGCGGCGCGCGTGCGCACGACCGGGGTCGCGGCCGGAAAATCCAAGTTCCAGCCGGCCGCCCGGAGCGCGGGCAGGACCTCCTCGGGAACCAGGGCCAGGCCCTCCAAGGGCGGCTCCTGGACATAGAGCTCATCGACGGTCCAGCGGGGCCGCGCGCCGCGCCCCAGGCGCGAGCGAAGCCCGTCTCGTACGCCGGCCGACGCCAGATCGTCGCGCAGCGGCTCTGCGTTGAGGGAGAGGGCCACGTCGGACACGGCGCCCACGTACTTGCGCGCCATGATGTGGAGATAGGCGTTCTCGACGAGCAGGCGCCCGATGTTTTGCGCGGTGGCGTTCTTGACGCGCAGCACCTCGGTCCCGGCGCGCGCGCCGTCGGGATCCTCGTAGTCGCGAATGAAGCGCAAGCGGATGTCCGTCACGCGCCCGCTCTCGTCGCGCTCGGGAGCCAGGGCGACCTCGCGCAGGCGGCCCTGCGACCCCGTGCGCACGATAACCTCATCCGCCCCGCCGAAAACGGTGAAAAAGCCGATCCCGAAAAAGCCCGCCCCGGCCTTCCTCATGCGCTCGGACAGTCGCTCGGCGATGCGAAGCGCGCCGGAGCGCCCCCCCGCGGCGACGGCCTCCCGCAGGAAGGCCAGCAGCGCCTCATCCGAGCGGGCCGCCTCGTCGAAAAATCCCTCCAGCAGGCGATCGAGCGAAGCCTCGACGCCGCCTCCCGAAGACAGGACCTCCCGCACCTCATCGGCCAGCGTCTTGGTGGTCGCCTCCGGAACGAGCAGGGCCTTCAGGAGACGGCTGAGCCTCATGCCGGCGCCGTCGCGCACCGACACGATCCAGCGCGAGCCGTCCTGCGACAGGAAGCTGCGCAGCCGCACCGTCGCCGCCGCGTCTCGGCCCGCCCGGCGCGCCTCGCGCACGGCATCCCGGGCGTTCTGGACGAGCTCTCGGACCCAGACGGGGGCGGACAAGCCCTGGTTCATGACGACGCCCCTGATGGAGGAAAGGTCCGCGCGCTCGCGGGGAGAGAGCGCGTGGAATACGCGCGCGAAGCCCTCCAGGCCGGCGCGGTCGATCTGCTCCTCGGAGAGTTTCCGCGCGGCGGCGATGAGGCGGCTCAGGGACTCCCCTCGACCGTCCAAGACGAAGGCCGGCGGGCCTTGCGGCGCTCCCTCGCTCTCGCGACGCAGCAGGCTCTCGGGGCCGTTTTTCAACATCTGCAAGTAGAGTTGGGTGGCCGGCGGCAGGCCCTGCGCGCGACGCGGATCGTATCGATAGAGGTATCCCACCGGCTCCACGCGCGCGCCGTCGACGAGCGAGATCGGCTCCAGAACCGCTTCCCGCAAGTCATCGAGAAGCTCCGGGACCGCTCCGATCATGTCGATGTAGTGGCCCACGACGACGGATGGAGAATCGATGCCGAGGCGATAGACGCGGTCCACGAGCTCGAAGGCTCGCCGCAGCCAGTCCGGACGGGAGATGTTGTCGCGGACGAGCTGGTCCAGGCGGGCTCGCGCCTGGGCCGCGATCGGCGCGCGCGCCGCCTCCGGGCTCAGGAAAAGATGCGCCAGGGACCATTCGGGCATCATGGCGGTCCGGAAAGAAGCGGTGGACTTTATTTCGGGTGCCAGACGTCCGATCCAGGGCCGATCGCGCTTCGCCGCCTTGCGGAATGCCTTGGCGTCCCTGGAAGCCAAGATGTCTCCAACCATAGGCTCCCAACTCTCCCCGTCCAACGGCCTAAATAAGCTCGGGTCGAGCCCCGTGGCCCGAGCGCAGGCCAGGGAGTAGAGCGGCTCCGGGCTCCAGTCCAGGGATATCGTCCGGACCGGAGCGTCCCCGCGCGCGGCATACAGGAGACGATCCTTGCCGGCCATCCGATAATAGACGACGTCGCCCTGCCGCACGGCCGCCGCGAGCCAGCCGTCGATATCGGCGACCCGGCCGCCGTCGTAATCGCAGAAAAGGAAGCGTTCCCGGCCCTCCTGAAGCCCCCGGACGACGAACAAGTCCCGAGCGAGTCCGTGAACGCCCGATACCTCCATTTCACCGAGTCGGGCTTCGGTCCATCGCCGGGAAGCGATATCGTAGGCTTCCAGGCCCTCTGCGCCGGAAACGAAGACTTTCCCGCCGAGCACCGCCCAAACGCGTCCCGATAGGGGGACCTCCCCCTGTCCGGAAACGACCAGTCGATCGGTCGCGATCTCTTTGATGCCGTCAACGATCTCATAGACCGTGCTTTGGCCCGCCGGCCAGGCGCTCAGCTTGACATCGCTACTCACATACCCAACAACCTGCTCGGGTCCATCCCAACGCCCGCGGCCTCCCGACACCGTGAAAGATCTCAATTTCCCGCCATGCCATCCCCATCGGAGCACGGCGAAGCGATCCGCTTCCCCCCTGCTCTCTATAGCCGCCACCTGTATGGACGCGTACGGCAACTCCATCACCGGCTCGCAGCGCGCCGCTTCCGCATCGAGGTGAAACACCTTTTTCCCGACGACGGCGTAGCGGCGGGAACCCGGAGTCGCCAGCAGTCGGGGCCGAGACCAGAAAGGCCTTCCGATCGCCCGAAGTTTGGAGCCGTCGAACACCATGATCCGATGCAACCCCAGGCGCCGGGAAACAAAGAGAAGCTGCCGCCCCGCAACCTGCGTCTCTCCCCCCGATATGGAAAGCGGCCGGACATCCCCCGTCTCGCCCAAGGCGTAGGCGCGGCCTCTCGCCCATGCCTTGCGGTACAATGTCCCCCAGGGCGCGAACATGCGCTCGGCCGGACCTTTCCCGCCGAGCGGTCTCCATCGCGGCAATAGCCATGTCCCCGGAAGCCGCTCCCACCGCCGACCGAAAAGAGACCAGGCAGTCCTCAGCGGCCTTAGAGCCCGATGAAGATGGAACGACCATCGCAGCGTCGCGACAACTCCCAAGACCGCGCCCAGCGCCGCGGCAAGCAGAATCAGGATACTTAACACTATGGGAGCCGCTCCCCCCGACCCGCCGGGACTCGGCAGCACCCGGGGCGCGGCGACCTTCAGGGGCATCAGGCTCGTCGTCTCGACGACACGCCAGCGACCGTCGACCCGGATCATGGCCTGCGCGTGGCCCACCAGATCTTTGTAGAAGACCCCCTTTTCGCTGTCCTCCAGCCCCACGTAAGCGGCCGGAAGGCCCACGTAGCGCGCCATCAAGTAGTAGTAGAGGCTGGAGGTATCGCAGACGATCGGGATGGGCATGCGGGCGTCGAGATAGAGCTGGGCCTTGTGCCCCCAACTGGTCTTGTCGTAGATATTATAAGGCTTGGAGGCATCGTAGACGAAATCCCTAGCCATCAGCCGTTCGATCGCGGCTCGTTTTCTCTCATCGGGGGCGTTTTTGACCGCATCCAAGTCCCGACGCCACTGGCGAGGGAAGTCCCGAACCTCGTTGTCCGGCAGCGGGTCGTCCGCCTCGATCGCGTTGACGTCGGGGCCCAGATCGATGCGATAGAGGACATACGCTTCTCCGGAGTAATCGCGCACCGTCAGCATATCCCTGCGGGGATCGAAGTCGTAGTTCAATGCCCGCCCCTGCGTGTCTCGGACGTCGATACGGCTGATCCGCCCGGATGTCTGATTCAACAAGCGTTGAGCTTGATCGCGGTCGACAAGCGTAAGATAGCGGACATCCACCTCTCGATACACCCCATCGGGCGCGGCGCCGTCTCCCTGAGACCATTGGGCCTCCATCGAGTCCCAAGAGCCGTCTTCCAAGAGCTTCGTCTTGATCCCATTGAGGAAGAAGCGTTCGACCGGGATGTTTGAATCGAAGGTTCCAAACGGCTGCCGCGGCTTTGCGTCCCGAAGGGCGGCGATCGCCTTGGGGGTCCAACCTATTCTCCAACCGCTCCGTCGCTCGGCGCCGGCAAAGTGGGCAGTCCATCTGTTGCCGGGGGAAGGATTGCCGCGACCGATCATTCTCTCCAGAAATGGAAACTGAAACCGGCGCAATATCCGCTCGCCCGCAGGGGGGAGACGTACGCCGTCGAGCAGGGAAATCCCAGCGGCGCGATCCAAAGCGGAAGCGGAGGCGGCATGGACGCTATGGTAAAGCGCTGGCACGGCCGAAAGGACCGCGGCGAGGACGGCCGGACCTATCACCCGTCTCAGCGCCGCGGAGCGAAGCCGAGCCCACCGGCTCTTGGGCGCCGGGGGAGCAGTTCCCGAAGCCTTGACCATCTCCCTCTCGATGCGGGCGATCAGCACTTCGGGATCGCCCAGGTCCCGCGTCAGGGACGCGTCGACGACCACGACCCCGTCGCCCACGACGGCCAACGGCCCGTCCTGCCGGAGCGTCCGCGCGAAAAACTTCGCCCCCGAGCGCGACTGAAAAGCCCGCCAGGCCGGCTCCCGGAGCAGCGAGAGCGGGATCTCCTCGAAGCCGGCCGCGGCGAAGTCCTCCGGGGTCGGAGAAAAAAGCGCCTCATCCAGGAAAATGATCTTGTCGGAAAGCCCCTCGAGCGGAGACCATCGGGCGGAGTTGGGCAGGAAGGCCGCGCCCCGGCCACGGTGCAGCTCGAGAAGCCCGGAGCGCTCCAGACGATGGCTCAAATACCAGAGCAAATCGGTGGCCGTGTCGGGATCGCCGCGCGTCAGCCCTTTCTCGTGGGCAGGCTGTTTCTCGCGCAACAGCGCCGCCAGGCTGTTTAAAATGGAAAACCGGACGGGGTCGTGCACGGAGGGGTCCGCGAGCCGGTCGATCAAGAGCCGCAGCCCCCGAATCGCCCCGCGCATCGACTGATCCGCGCTCACCAGCGAAACGAGGCCGCGGTCCTCCGTCAGGTCGGTGTCGTGCGGCAAGTCGATGAAGACGTCGCCCGCCAGGTTCAGCCGCCGACCGCCCGAGGAGAGCGGAACCCTTTCAATCTCGACCGTCGCCACCCCCAGGGAGGCCGTGGGCTCAGGTCCTGCGTCCCCGCGGTAGAAGAGGCGCGCCGCGTCTTTCCCGGCCGACACCGGCTTGTCCGTGCCGTAGGGCTTCAGATAGCGCTCGAAGATCTCCTTGAGGCCCATGCCGCGCCCGTAGTCCTCGATCTCGTAGCCGGAGGCGTCGAGGCGGACGATGACCGGCGCGACGCCCGCCGCGTTCCCGAGGGCGCCGGCCCCCCATTCCAGAAACTCCCCGGGCCGATTGATTCTCCCGCCGTCCTTCCAGACGATGCGGCCGCGGTCGTTGGCGCGCAGCTTGCGCTCCAAGAACTCCCTGCGCTCGCGGACGTCCTCTGCGCCGAGCTTCTTGAACACCCGAAACAGAGTCCCCTGCCGGGACGACTCGATCCACCGATAGTCGAAGAAGACCTCCCCGAGCTCCCTCCAGAATAGGAACTGGACGGCGCGGCCGCCGCCTTTGGAAGTCTCCATCAGGACGCGGTCGCCGGGCCCCTTGAGCTCGCCGAACACCTGGAGTCCGCCCACCCCGAAGCGCCCGACCTTGCGCTCCTCCGCTATGCTGGCGTCCTGGCCATTGGCGATCACCTCCAGCATCGCCTGCGCGGGTTCGGCCGCTTGGCGCGAAAGCAATGTGTCCACCCGGCGCGTCTCGTCCCCCGCGAAAAAAACTCCCGGGTCCATGGCCCTGTAGTCGCTCTCCGCCATGGCCCGGCCGGAGGCGAGCACGCCTTCCATGACGGCGGCCGCGCGGGAAAGTGGGACGGGCTTGACCGCAGTCTCCCGCGCCGCGATCCTTTCCATCGGCAAAGCCCCGTCGCGGGACAAGGTGCCGTCGAAGAGAGCCCGGAACTGGCCCTCGAAGCGCGTCATATCGAAATGGCTTCTATTGGAAAGCATCAACTGGATAAGAGCCATCGAGCTCGCAAGGGAGCTTCTGGCTTCGGGGTTTGCGCGCAAAACCAAAGACCACTGCCGCATGCCGGCGACCGCCCGACGCCCGGAACCGGCGGTCTCCAGATATTTACGAAGGCCGGAGAAATCCTCCTGCCGCTTCAACGCCCGCATCAACGCCAAACCGGCGCAGATTTGACTCCGCGTGGCGGCGGGCGCCGTGACTCTCTTCTGCAGCGTGGCGATCAAGGCCGTGACATCGAGGCTCCCGCGGCTCATGGATGGAAGCAAATGAGAGATGCTCTCCAAATGGGATCGGACATCTTCTCCCAACCGGACCGGATCGGGCCTCCATTGGATCACCTCGACCTGGGGCCGGACCGGCTCGGCGCAATGGCAGTTCCGACCGGCGACGGCCGCAAGGAACGAAAACCCCAAAAGGAGCGCCGCAGCGAGCCTATGAGACATCACAGTAGACAGCATGCCTCCGCCCGCAAGGAATTTCATGGGCCTCAGGGTGCAATTAATGCGGGCCGAAAACCCTATTGAGAATTAGGCCCTAAGACCTATATTCTTGAGCCCGCTGGCATTCTGTGCTAAGGAGAGAAACCTCAATAATCTCAGCGATGTTTAGCCAGAAATCTTGAAATATCTTTTGCCAATACTTCCGCATCCTCTCGTATTCCTCTTAGGAAGCGGCTTCTCCAATTGCGTAATCCGCTAAGGCCCAAGAAGAAGAGTCCCGGGACATCCCCGCTCTCAAATCCCCGAAGTCTCGGCAACCCGTTGGCCGGGTCCCGTAAAATGGAGGGGCCGAGGTGGTCCAACGCCGGTTGAAAACCGGTCGCATAGAGGATAAGATCGAAAGCTTCACGACGACCGTCCTTGAAGACTACTTCCTGCCCATCAAAGCGCTCGATATCTCCTCGGATTGGCACCCGCCCGGATTCGATAAGCCTGCGAGCCCTTCCGCCCTCCATGGGCACCTCAGATTTGATCCTTCGCCCCAGGCCCAAACGAAGAAGCATCCACTCGAAGACGGGCAAAATGCGCTCCAGCCATTCGAACCATGGGCTCCCCGGCAAAAACTGGAGTTGGTCCCGCGCAGACAGCTCTACAAAGAATCCGGCTTCTTCCAACTCTACCATCATCTGCCCGGCGGAAAGCCGTTTGCCGACCACAAGCGCCTTCTTAGCGCTGCCGCCGAGAAGCCTTTCGATCTGTTGCGGATCTTTGTACTGCGAAAAATGGAGCTGCAAGATCGCGATTGAAGCGGCGCCCGGGAAATACGGAATGAATGGCTTTGAGAAGTAGCCCGTCGCATTGACCACGGCTGCGGCCCGAAATTGGCCGCCATCACGAGTCCGGACGATCATCGACCCATCCGGGGCACGTTCCACTTGGGAGACTTCCGCCTGTTCGACGATCGATAGCCCATGATGCCGGGCATAGTCTCGAAGGTAACGCGCATAACGCTCCGCCGACACGAACGCCTCTGTTGGAGCGATAGCCTCCGGCGTGTCGGGCAGTCGAACCTGCCTCCATGGAGACAGCAGGCGCAAATGAGTCGGCATGTTGTTCCAGGAGGCCCCCGCCGAAGCGCCTTTATCCAATATCAACACGCCTATTCCTCGCTTTTGCAATAGTCTCCCAAGGCTAAGACCCGCAGGTCCGGCGCCTATTATCGTCACTCGGGTTTTACGCCCGCTATCCTCCAAATTGTCGTCTACAAGAATAAGCCGCCCGCCCAGGCGCTTAAACATTTGAATCGGAGATCCGAGGAGACGCTTCCACGACGGACGAGAATCGCCGCCGCGCCGCATGATCACCGCTTCGCTGATCGGCAGACTCCTCCCATCACCCCACCGGGCCATCAGGGGCATGCGAGCGGCTATAAAACGAAGGCCCCTCTGCCACGAATCGAGCCCCAAGAGCTTGAGAGTCGTTTTCCCTATGGCAAAAGTCCCCAGCGCTTCCCGCGTATCTTCTGAAACAAACCCCGCCATGATTCTGATTTTTCTTAGCGATGCCAGGCGGGATTTTCCAAACGGTCGCAGGACGGCGGGGCTCTTGGCCGCGACGAATTCTCTCCAGGATTGGGCTATCCCTGCCGGGAGAGGTACACGCCGCAAC
>JACQPI010000183.1 GCA_016207585.1 Elusimicrobiota bacterium
CTGCGACGCGCAGCCGCGGCGGCCGGCATCGTCGCGGAGGGAAACAGCCCCCGGGCGGGGCTGGACTTCATGGCCCCGCGCCGGAAGTTCGCCGCAAAAGCAAGAAGAGGAAAACTTTATTTGGACCCTCGAAGCTACGCCCGCTACGACCCGCTGGCCTCCGTCGTCAAATCCCTGGACGCGCCGGGGACCGCCCGCTTGATCCGGGAGCTCTCCCCTATTTTTCAAGAGGCTTGCCAGGAGATCGGCTGCTGGAAGGACGGCTTCGACGCGGTCCTCCTCAAGGCGATCCGGCATCTTCTGGACACGCCGATGGTGGCGGGCGACATCCGCATCAGGAAGAAAGTCGTTTCCTACCTGATCGCCGAGCCGGAGCTGGAAGGTCTCAGCGACGCGCAGAAGCACCTCCTGCGCATGGGGCCCGCCAACACGGCCAAGATACAGGCCAAGCTGAGGGAATTCGCGCTGGCCTATGGATTTCCGCAGACGGAGCTTCCCGCCCCGCGGAGGTACTCTCCCAAGATTCGTTAGTTCGCGCCGGACTTGCGCCGCTTCTGGAATTGGCGGTCCACTTCCCTGTAGACGCTGCCGGATATGTTTCCGATCGCCTTCGCCAGCCGCCCCAGATTGCTCCCTTTCGACATGACGCACAGTATGTAAGGATTGCCCGGGTAGTAGACGATCCCGCAGTCGTGGAGTTCCACGTCGTCGCGGTCCTTGAACCGCCGCTCTCCGAACTTGTGGGCGATCGTCGTCCCCGAAGGCACTCCCGCCGCCAGGCCGTTTTGGAACTGCGTCCGGGTCAATAATTCCAGCGCTTTTTCGGACGAGGTTTTGTCCAGGTACGAGGCATTGTAGAGGACGCGAAAGAACGTGGCCATTTCCCGCGTTGATATCCAGTCCGGGTTCTTGGGATCGGGGACGCTTATTTGAAGCTCGGTGTAGGTCCGGTTCAAGACGGTCGGATCCAAATGGGTCAAAAGGGCGAACGCCGCCTTGTTGTCCGAATGCCATATCATGGCGCGAAGGAACTCCTCCACCGTATACCATCGGCCCAGGCGCATCGGAGTCTTCGCGGCGACCGTCTGATCCTCCTCGACGCCGGCCGGCAGGTACTCCAGTTTCTTTTGGAGCAGGCCCGCGTCGCCCTCCGCCTGCTTGAGGACCGCGATGAGGATGGGGACCTTGAGCAGGCTCGCCGGCGCGAAACGCTTCTCGGCGGCGATGCTGTACCAGGGGCCGTTGTTGAGATCGCGGAAATAGACCGCGATGTCCGTCGCCAGGCCCAGGCGCAGCATGCGGCGTACTTCAGCGTTGATTTGTTTTTCGGGGCGGAGGTCCACGAACTCCGGCGTGTCCAAAATATCGAGCAGGGGGTGGATGAATCGGTAGCCCCCCTGGCGCAAGCCCCCGGTGGCGCGAGGCCGGGCGCCTTTGCCGGCCGTCCAGGAGCCGATGGCGAACCCGGTGCCCAGGGCGAGGGCGGCCACCGCGAGGGTCTGTAGTTTCACTATGTTCGCAGTATGCTAGGGAAACGATCGGTTTTCAAGTGGGCGGCGCCTTGTCGGGCCGGCGAATCAGAGGACCTTCAGGATATCCATCGTCGTTACGATGCCCATGATCCTATGCCCGCGGGTGATGATGATGCGGTGGACGCGGTGCCGGGTCATGATGTTCGCCAGTTCCTGCACGGGAGTTTCCTCCTGGGCCTGGATGACCCTCGGGCTCATGAGGTCCCGGGCGGTCAGGGGACGGGCGGCGCGCCCGAGGTCCTCGACCTCCGCCTGCGCGTAGAAATCGGATTCCAGCGGCGGGACCTGGACCAGCTCCTTGAGATGCCGGACGATGTCGGTCTGCGACACGACGCCGATCAAGAACCCTCTCTCGTCGGTCACGGGCGCCCCGGTGATCTTCAGGGTCGTCAGCTGGCGGGCCAAGTCCCAAACGTCGGTGGAGGCGGGGATGGCGATGACGTCGGTATGCATGATGTCCTTGGCGCACGCCGGCGGCAGGGTCATGCCGCCGCCTGGGCCGGCCCATGGACGATCCACGTCGTCTTTCGGTAGCCCTCGATGAACTCTCTCTTTCTCATGAGAAACTCCTCCCAATGACCGGTCTCAGCAACCGGTGTCCGTTGGGACGCAACTTAATTGCCAATGGGAGCAAGGCCGAGTTTTGGAGCGTCAGACCCCGAAGAAGGCGAGAACGGAGTTCATGCGTCGCAGGAGCTGGATCAGGAGGCCGTGGTATTCGATTCGCGGAGGATAGGGTTTTACCGGCTTCAAAACGTCCGAGTCGGCGACCGGCAGGGTGAATTTGAACGTCGAGCCGAGGCCTTTCCAGCTCTCGACCCAGATCCGTCCCCCTTGGAGCTCCACCAGGGCCTTGGCGAGCGTGAGCCCCAGGCCGGTTCCCTCGGAGAACTTTTTCCCGCAGGCGGCCTGCTCGAAACGTTGGAAAATGACCTCGCGGTCCTCGCGCGCGACGCCCGGCCCGGTGTCCTTTACGGAGAAAACGACGGTCCCGGCATGTTCATGCCTTCCCGGCCGGGCCGACACCTCGATGCGCCCGCGCGGCGGGGTGAATTTGATGGCGTTGGAGAGGAGGTTGACGAGCACCTGCACGATGCGCCCCGCGTCCGCCTGGATCCTCGGCAGGGGCTCCTCCTCCGGGACGCGCAGGAGCCGCACTCCCTTGGCGATGGCCCAGGACATGAGAGAGTCCGTCGCTTCCAGGATGACGGTCCGCGCCGCGACCGGTTCCGGCTTGAACCGCAACTTGCCGGCCCGTATCTTCGAGTAGTCCATGATGTCGTTGATCAAGGCGGCCAGGCGGTCGGTGTTTTTTGCAGCCAGGCTCAGCGTCCTTTCCTGGTCTGCGGTGAGGGTATCCTGGAGCTGTTCCTGCAGGATCGCCAGGGCCGCGTGGATCGACGCCAGGGGCGCGCGGAGCTCGTGCGTCAGATACGAGGCGCAATCCTCGCTCGGGACGTTTCTGCGCGCGGCTTTGTGCGCGGTTCTCATGGCCGTTTCGTAGGATGGCCTATCGCGGTTAGGCGCGTATTGCCAGCTTGTTAAAAAATTGTTAATTAGAAGAAGGATGGCATCCTGGGCTCCACGCCGCGCATACCCACTATGGCTGGCCATAGTTTCGGCTACGGCGTCTCTTCCGTCCTTTTCTCTACTTTTGTTTGCTTCGAGGTATCCCATATGAACGGCCGACTCAACGTTCCTTTCCCCGCCAACGAGCCGGTTCTCTCCTACGCCCCCGGGAGCTACGAGAAGAAGGCTCTCAAGGCGCGGATATTGGAGATGCGCTCCAAAGAGGCGGATATCCCCCTCCACATCGGCGGCAGGGAAATACGGACTGGAAAAAAGGGCGATTGCCGGCCTCCGCACGACCACGCGAGCCTTTTGGGACATTACCACAAGGGAGGTCCCAAGGAGATTCGCGACGCCGTCGACGCGGCGCTCAAGGCCCGCCGCGAGTGGGCCGCGACGCCGTGGCACGTGCGCGCCTCGATATTTCTCAAGGCGGCCGAGCTTCTGGCCGGAGATTGGCGCTGGACCTTGAACGCGGCCACCTTGCTGTGCCAGTCGAAGAACGTGCATCAGGCCGAGATCGACTCGGCGTGCGAGATCATAGACTTCTACCGGTTCAACCCCTATTTCATGCAGAAAATATACGAAGAGCAGCCGCTCTCCTCACGAGGGGTCTGGAACTACCTCGAGTACCGCCCTCTGGAGGGTTTCGTCTTCGCGGTGACTCCTTTCAACTTCACCTCGATCGCGGCGAATCTTCCGACGGCGCCGGTCCTCATGGGAAACACCGTCGTCTGGAAGCCGGCCTCCTCGACCGTCTACACGGCGCACACTCTGATGCAGCTGTGGAAGGCTGCGGGGCTTCCCGACGGGGTCATCAATATGGTGACCGGCTCGGCCGCGGAGATTAGTCAAACGGTCCTCGGCCACCCGCAGCTGGCCGGAGTCCACTTCACCGGCAGCACGTCCGTTTTCCAGGAACTGTGGGCGACGGTGGGGACCGGCATCCGCAATTACCGCACCTACCCGCGCCTGGTGGGCGAGACGGGCGGCAAGGACTTCATCGTGGCGCACGCCAGCGCCGATTTTGACGCCTTGGCGGCCGCCCTCGTGCGCGGCGCTTTCGAGTACCAGGGGCAGAAATGCTCCGCTGCCTCGAGAGCCTACGTGCCGGACTCCATGTGGAAAAAGCTCAAGGCCCGTCTGGGAGACGAGCTGGAGACGGTCCGCATGGGGCCGCCGGAGGATTTCCGCAACTTCGTCAACGCGGTGATCGACCGCCCCGCCTTCGAGACGATCCGGGGCTATATCGAGCACGGCCGCAAGGCGAAAAGCGAGACGAAGCTCGTTTTCGGCGGCAAATGCGACGATTCCAAGGGCTACTTCATCGAGCCGACGATCTTCGAGGCCAAAGACCCACAGGCCCGGCTCATGCGCGAGGAGGTCTTCGGCCCGGTCCTGACGATCTACGTCTATCCCGAGAAGCGCTACGACCAGGCGCTCCAGCTCTGCGACCGGACTTCCTCCTACGCCTTGACGGGCGCCGTTTTCGCTACCGATCGCCGGGCGATCCAGAGAGCTTTCGAGGCGCTGACCCACGCGGCCGGCAACTTCTACATCAACGACAAGCCGACCGGCGCGGTCGTCGGCCAGCAGCCCTTCGGCGGCGCGCGCGCCTCCGGCACCAACGACAAGGCCGGCGCCATGACGAACCTCCTGCGCTGGACCTCCCCGCGCGCGGTGAAAGAGACCTTCGATCCGGCGAAAGACTACCGGTATCCCTTCCTGGCCGAGAGCTGAAGCAGCCGATCCCACCAACCCCGCGGCGGGCGCCGGTCCCGTTCGAGCCAGGACCGGAATTCCTTGGGGGTCTCGATGATAAGAGTCCTTCCCCGGCGGCGATGCTTGAGCGCCGCGGGCAGCGAGTTTTCGTATGCCTTGATCTCGAAGTGCTGCATGTCGTCCGAGAAGTGGATGCTGGCGCGATCCGAGTCCCACTCCACCCGGGCCTTTCGCAGCCGATCCAGGAGGTCCCGCCATTCCCTGCGGCCCGGATCGTACAGGCGCTCGATGGGTTCCTTGGGAAAATAGTCCGGCAAGGGGCGGCCGGCATGCCGGTATATCTCTTCGATCACGGCGCGGGCGACCGCCAGCTCGTCGTCCGGGCCCGGTTCGGGGCGGTTCAGGCGTTGAAAATAGAGATGGGAGAACCATGAAAACAGGGGGCTCTCCACCTTGAAAATTTTCGCCAGGGTCTCCTTGCTCGAGCTGTCGGGAGCGAACTGGACGTCGAAGTCCAGCCGTTTTACCCTGGACTTGGCCCAGTCCCTCAGGGAGTAGGCGTTGGAGGAGAGGATGAGCTGGGGGGATGCGCTGCCGTCGGACCACCATACCTCCCAGTAGGATTTCAAGACCTCCTCGAAAAGAGGATAGCGTTGGGTGAGGACGAGATCGTCGAATACGAGCGGGAAAACCGTGCCGACGGAGGCGGCGCCCAGGATTTTCCGTTTGGAGAAGTCCCCCCCGTTGAGAGGCTCCACCGACCGGCCGGTGAGGAGCCTCAACGCGAAGCGCAGAAAGGTGGACTTGCCGTTTTGAGACGGGCCGTAGATGTAGAGGAAACGCGGTCCCCGGGAATCTATGGCGCCGTAGCGCCTGCGCTTGGCCGCCATGTATTCGTTGGCGAAGGGCGAGGCCAATAGGTAGAGGAGCGCCTCGAACATGCTCGTCTTTGCAAAACGCGGGTCCGGGGCCTGACCGGAGTCCACGGTGTCGAAGTAGGACTCGAGGTGTTTTAAGGCGCCGGCGACGGCTCCCGTATCCTCCGGAAGCGGGCAAGTCAGTATCCGGATCGAACCGTCCAGCCCAAGGCGCACCTCGCGCCGCGCGAGATCCGCATCCATGAGAGGCACCCCGTGCGCGGCTTGGACATACCGCAGGTAGCCCGAGCCGTTGAGCCGGATCTCGGCTCCAGACGTGACGGGGTTGAGGGGCGCCAAGAGCCGCTCCGCTTCCCGGCGGGCTCCGGGCGCTTCGGGGAGCCTGACGGAGAAGACGGGTTCCGCGGCCTCGGGCCCCATCTGAATGGCGCGTCGGGAGATTTCCTGCAGGAGCTTGCGGGTTTCGGCGGCGACCTCCTCGGGCGGGACCGACTTGAGCCATGTCTCGACCAACTCGCGCCGCTTTTCGACGCGGCCCTGGCGCAGCAGCTCCGCTAAGTCTCCCATGAAAAGGTCGCAGCGATCCCGATGCGTTTTGTAGTCCTCTTCGATGCGGGCCAGCCAGGGGTGGCCCGGAGGCACATCGGCATACCAGGCATAATTGACCTGCCGCGCCGCGGAGCGCGCGGTTTCGGTGAGATTGGCGCTGGTCAGGATCACCCGGCATTGCCCGGGCCGTTCCAGCATGTAGAGCTTCGTATGGAGCGTTCGATCCGGGACATAAATCTTGAGCTCGCCGTTGGCCATGCGTTCCGCCAGGCGCTGCGTCACATCCGCTCCTTTCTGCGCCAAGTCCTGCCGGTAATGCTCGCTTAGGTTTTCCCCGACCACCACCTCCAGCTCCTTGTAGCCGCGGTCGAAGAATTCCAGAAGGAGGTCCGGCGATACGACATAGGATACCGTCTTGAGCCGCTCGAAACCCTCAAAGAGGGTTTCGAAATCCCTCCGGCGCATGATCACCTTGCTGTAGAGGGCCTGAGGATCGGGAAAGAGATTTTGCTGGCTCACGCAAGCCCATGGTAGCAAATCGGACGGTGGTCGAAATGGGGGAGGCATCAGGCCCGGACCTCTCTACAAGTAGATACGAGCCGACGGCGAAAAAGTTCCCCGGACGGCATAGCCAACGGTGGCCTGCTACTCTGCTCCGACCATTAGATCCAGAATGATCGCCAGATTTTCTGAGACCTGCTGCATGATGGGTTCTGAAACGGAACCCAAGGACTTGATCATCCTGCGGTTGTCGATCGCGCGGAGTTGATCTATCATCACGTCTGAATCCTTATCGAGCCCTGCTTGGCTTTTGGAGAGGTGAACCCGCAAATATTTCACCGATCGTTTTACATCCGTCGTCAGAGGACAGACCAAGGTCGATGGATGGTGACCGTTAAGCAGATCCGTCTGGACCACGAGTACCGGGCGGATTTTTCCGGGTTCCGTGCCTTTGGGAGGATTGAGGTCGGCTAAGCATACGGTCCCGCGTTGGATGCGGATCACAGCCCTTCATCCTGGAACGTCTCGAATTCGTGAAGGACGGCCAGCGATTCCTGCCTGACTTGATCCGACTCGCGGCGAAGTTGTTTGGCCAGGAGACGCCTTTCGTAGAGATGGTTGAAGAAGCGCAGAGCCTTATTGATGTAGGCGTTGCGGCTGACTCCGACCGTTTGAGCCGAATGATCGACCTTGCGCAGCTCCCGTTCGTCGATCTTAAGAGAAATGGACCTAGTCATGGTATCACCTTTTGTAACACTAGAAGTATATCATGTAACGGCTTTGCCGTCAACCACAAGTAGAAATCAATCGGTATATATATGTCACGTATCATTGACATATAAATGTCTAGCTGTTATACTGATTTTTGGGAGATTTCCTATGATCAAACGGATGATTTACCTGGAGGACTCGATGGCGGCGGCGCTGCAGAGAATCGCGCGATCGGAAAATAAAAGCGTCTCCGAGCTGGTCCGCCAGGCGATCGGCAAGCTGTTCGAGGGTAAGGAATATTATGACCTGGCGCGCTATGACGAACGGATGGCCGAATATCTGGGCAAACCTTCTTCCGCGGCTCCCTTCCGTGAGATTATGGACGATTGATGACGTACCGCGTCGAGATCCTGCCGGCGGCGTTGAAGGAATACCGGCGTATCCCGCCCGGAGACAAAGAAATTATAAAAAAAGCGATCCTCGGTTTGGAGCTTAATCCAAGAGGGCCTCAAGTCAAAAAACTGCAGGGTTGCGAATACTACCGCTTGCGCGTGAGAAATTGGCGTGTTATTTTCGCCGTTTCAGACCCGCATAAGCTTGTGACGGTCATCGCAATCGAGCGTAGGACCAGCACGACTTACTGAACCGGGCGGCCGCGCGATTTCGGTTCCCTGCGGGATACGCGCCCAGAAGGACTTTCCATTGCCGAGATGTTACCGTCTAGAGCTACACTCTCAAGTGGCCGTGGCCCATCCGGTCGCGCGCTCTGGGGTCTATCCGGCTGCCGCCTCGGCGGGTAGCGCGTCGCCGGCCAAGCCTAGGGGATTGAGGATATGATGAGAAGCAGACATTCGGCCGACGGGGTCGCATATCGTCTATGGCCGGCCATAGTTCGACAGCTTCCGTCGAGGGCATCGCGGGTTTTGGGCATGTGCTTGATCTGTTGGAGCGGGATGCCGTCGGTTCCCGCGCGCGCCGACGCCCAGGTCATCTTCCA
>JACQPI010000182.1 GCA_016207585.1 Elusimicrobiota bacterium
CAGCTTTGGCCGGCTGCTGCGTTGCTCCTCCTCGACGTATCCTTCAGATACGCCTTCGTCGTCGCGCCTTGCATCCGACTCAAAGCTGGGCCTCCGGTATATCCATTATTTCCGCGAGGCTCAGTAAGCAAGGGTTCCATCACTTCTGTTCGCCGGGGGCGATCAGATTCTTGAACGTCGCGGACAGCATGGACACCAGTTCCTCTTTTTGCCGCAGGGCGCGCAGGAGATCCTCTTTTTCCTTCAGCCATTGGGCGGACCGGTCCTCCGTCTGCCCTCTTTCCTGGCTGATGCGGGCGACGTGGTCGGTCACGGCTTGGAGTTTGGCGCGCAGCTCGGTGATCAGATTCTCCAACTCCAGTCGCTTGCTCTTTTCTTCCTGGGCGGCGTGGTGTTCCTGTTCCAGCCGCCGGTGCCAGCGGGAGCCGTCGTCGGCTTGGGCCGCCGATAGGCTTTTCGCCTTTTGGGTCTCCTCCAAGAGCGCCTGGGCGAGGCGATCGCGCTCCTCATGCAGGGAGACCAGGCACGCGGCGCCTTCCTCAAGCGATTTCCGACCGAGATCGAGTTGCGCCCGGAGGCTCCGGTTTTCCGCCCGGAGCTCCGCAGCATCCGAGATTGCCCGGAGCGTTTTTTCCCTTTCTCCCTCCATTTCCAGAGTCAACTTCGCGATGGAGTCTTCCAGTTTTTTTTCGGATTCAAGCCGTTCCCGGGTGGCGAGGGTGAGCTGTTCGCAGCGGTGCTTGAGGGCTTGTAGAAGGTCCTTTCTTTCCTGCTCCAACTCCCCTAACGCGGCATCTTTTACGTTTTCGGGTCGGGCGACCCAGGCTTGGAGCCTTTCGATCGCTTCTTTCGAGGCGGCCGAATCCTTCGCGACCGATTCCTGGAATTGGCGGGTCGCCTGGACCGCTTTCAAAATTTCCTGGATCTGTTCCTGAGTTTTCAGTTCCGCCGCCATTCGCTCCTTGAGCGTTTCCTGGCGCAGGCGTTGGAGCTCCTGCTCCAAGGCCTGCTGGAAGAGATTGAATTCCTGGTGGAGGGCGTTTTTGCGGGCTTCGTTTTGCTCAAGCTGCAGAATGATCCTTTGTTCGATGGAAGCGAAGAATGCGCGCAACGATTCGATTTCCCCGCGCAGCGCGCGCGTCTCTTCGCTCACTATTTGCAGATGCGGAGGATGCGGCGCTTCTCCGTTCATCGCTGGCGGTACCTTGCGGAGTTGGCGTCCGGGAATGCGTAGCTCATCGAGAACCGGTGGGTGTTGCCCAGAGGGCCGTATGGCGCGAAGGCGTAGTCGAAGCTCAGGCGCGAGTCGGAGAGGCCCAGGCCCAACGAGAACCCGCGAAACCCGTCCAATCCGCCGGTCAGGCTCTGGCTCTCAACGCCGGCGCGCAGCGCCGCGTGATAGGTTCGGTCGGAACCCAGCAGGAATTCGGCCCCGGCCGCTCCATAGGGCTCATTGGAAGCGGGCGTGACGGCTTCCAGACTCAGCAGGAACTGCGGGGTCCAGTGGACCGCGGCGCCCATGCGCACGCGCATTGGAAGGCTGTCGCGCACCTGGTCGAACTTTTGCCCCCTTCCCAGGTTCTGGACGACCAGTCCGTACTGGAACGGATAGAGGGCCTTCTCATCGCGGGCTTGCACGCCCAAGTCCATGGCGAAGCCGCCGGCCTTGGCCACCATGTCCGATTGGAACCAGCGTCCGGTCAGACCCGCCGACACCTCGCGGTTGCCGTCCGACAGATCGGGGATATCGCGTCCGTATCCCACCTCGTAGGCGAAGCTGCGGGGGTGGAAGCTGCCTTGGGAGTTGCCGTTGATGTCGGTTTTCGCGAAAGTGCCGAAATCGAGGTAGCGCAGGGCGCCCCCGATGACGCCGTCTTGGAAGTGCTGGGCGTATGCCGCATAGTAATAATTGATGCCCGCCAGATACTGGGTGTTCATGAGGACGGCGGAGGCCCGGGGGATTTTCGTCAGGCCCGCGGGGTTCCAATACAAGGAGTAGGCGTCGTCCGTGGCGGCGGTGTACGCGCCGGCCATGGCGACCCCCCGCGCGCCGGCGTCGATCGTCAGAAATTCCGAGCCGGTCGTGCCCACGGCGTCGGAGCCGAAGTCGCCGGCCTGCGCCGGGCGCATCGCGAGCAGAAGGGCTAGACTCAGGATGGTTTTCATCGTATGACCGCAACCTTCAAAATCTGTCTTTCCCCTTTGGACTCCACCGCGACCAGGTAGATGCCGCTGGCGACGGGACGGCCGGTCTTGTTGACGGCGCGCCAGATCGCCAGGCCGGAACCGCTGGCCTCCTGGTCGAATACCTCCTCGCCGCGCAGCGTGAAAATTCGGACTCGCGCCGATGCGGGCAGGCGGTCGAAGGTTATGTACCCCTGGTTTTTCGTGTAGAGCGGATTGGGAAACGCCCGCGCCGCGCCGACCGCCGATTGGGGCTGCAGCTGCGCCAGCTGGAAGGCCGATAGATGGTTGGACGTGCCGACCGCCATCGAGGTGATGCCGTTGACCTGGGTCTCGAGCGGTACGCACGTGTTCGAGGCTGAGTCGTGACGCCGCATCGTCAATGTGTCGAGGCCGCCGATCCCCGGCTCCGAGACGGAGTACGCGATGCCGATACGGATCGGGAAAAGGGGTTGCGTTTCAGGGATGGCGGTCAGCTCGATCGCGGCGTCCAGGGTCCCGGTTTTGCATTGGGGGACGGCGGAGCGCGAAGAGATGAGTATCGTGACGGGGATCGCAAAGGCGTTGGCCGGAGCCTGCAGTATCACGGTGCGGCCGGAGTTGATCGTTCCGGTGATGTAGAGAGGCTGGGCGGGGTCGGTCACGGCGGCGAGCAGGGTTCCCGGTGGCCCTCCCCCGTTGGATGTGATGGTGCTGAGTATCGCCGGGGCGGTTTCGACGCCGTACTGGTTGCGGGCCGCGATGTGGAACGTGTAGAGCGTGCCGGTGACGAGGCCCGTCAGGGTCGCCCCAAGGCTGGTGTAATTCGCGGAAAAGGGGACCGGCGTGGAGATAAAACTTTGGAAATTGTCCGAGGAGAAGGCGACCTGATAGAGCGTGTAGCCCGGGTTGGAGTTCGCGCCCCAGGTGAGCGCCAAGGCGGAAGGAGTGTTGGCGGCCACCGCCGGATTCGAGGGGGAGTTCGCCAGGGTATAGGTGCTGGCAATGAGGGTCCCGTCGGACATGACGCCGTTGCCGTTGATCGCCGCCGCTTGC
>JACQPI010000187.1 GCA_016207585.1 Elusimicrobiota bacterium
GGGCTGCGGCTTCGTTGTTCGTCGCTTACGTACCTTTCAGGTACGCGGCGCTCCTCACGCCTCGCCTCGCTCCAATAGCGGCGCAGCGGCATATCCATTATTTCCGCGAGGCTCAGTAAGGAATCGGTGCGGCCTGAAAGGTTGCTCGTCGTCCTATGTTGGGGCGTCGCCGCCGCCATTTTCCTTTTACCGATTTCCAACCCGGACCTCTTCTGGCATCTGAGCGCGGCCCAGAGAATCCTCGATCTCGGCGCGCTGCCGAGGCATGATTGGCTTTCGCACACCCGGCTGGGAGCCCCGTGGGTCGATTTCGAGTGGGGGAGCCAGCTGCTTTTTTGGGCCGCTCACCGGTGCGGCGGGGCGTGGGGATTATGGGCGCTTAAAGGCGTATTGGTGGCGCTGATCGCCGCGGGGGTTCATGCGACCCTGAAGCTATACCGGCTCCCCGCGCCGATTCGCGCGGCGGGGCTATCCCTTTGGGCCGCCGCGATGCTTGCCCGCTCCGACCTGCGCCCCGATCTGTTTTCCGTTTTGGGTTTCACTTTTCTTTTCGTGGCCCTGGAGGCGCGCCGTCTCTCGCGCGAATCGCGGCTTTTGATCTGCCTGCATCCCGCCGCCTCGGCGATCATTTTTGGTCTCTGGGCGAACCTGCACGCCGGTTTCGCATACGGGTTGCTCTTGTTGGCGGCGTACGCCGCGGGAGAATCGGCGCAATTTTTGTGGACGCCGCGAGACGTCAACGCGGGCCGGTCCGCGCGTCCGCGGCGCTTGTGGAGCTCTTGTTTTGGGGCTATTGCCGGAACGTTTATGGTACCTTTCGGGCTCGATGGATACCGCGTGCTATGGACCCATTGGCGGGACATGGAAATGCTCCGCGCGTACATTTCGGAGTGGGGGCCCATTCGTTGGGACAATCCATGGCATTGGCCCACCTGGACGCTTCTGGCGGCGGGAGGCCTCGCGGCGTCGTCTCGAATTTTCCGATTTCGCACCGTCGCACCGGCGCCTCTGGCGGTATTTATCATTACGGCCTACGCCGCCTTGGAACACGCCAGGTTAGGTAGTTTCTTCGCGGCGTGCGGCGCTCCCTTGGCGGCTCATTGGGGCTGGGAAGCCGTTTCCTCACGGGAGCGGCGCGCGGGGCGCCGGGTCGCGGCGGTTTGCGCCGTCATCGTTTTGACGAGCGCTCTTTATGCCGTTGGATGGGGGATGCGTTTCGGACTTTTCCGTAAGAGCGTAGATTTTCGCTTCGTTCCTGTTCGCGCCGCCCGGTTCCTATATGAACAAAAACGTTTGCTGGGAGGCAGGGCATTGTATCACCGTTGGGGTTGGGGCGGGTATCTGGGCTGGGCCCTCTATCCGCCCTACCGCGTTTTCGAGGACGGCCGGTATATATTCCATGATCTCCTGGGAGAATCCGCGGCGGCGACCTCGACACCGCAGGCCTGGCGGGAGTTCTTGGACCGCTACGGCATCGAGCTCGCCGTGATGGAGAATATTCCAAAAAGGTTGCCGACGACTCGGCTGTATCCGGACGGCTCGACGAAGACTTTTCTGCGCCCCTACTACGCGGTGTACATGCCGAAGGAGCAGTGGGCTTTGGTATATTGGGACGATCAGGCGCTCGTCTTCCTGAAACGACCCGCATCGATGAAAGCCTCCCTTTGGATGCTGAAGCATGAATATCGCTACGCCCGACCTTTCGATGAGGAGGCGCTGGCGGACGCCGTGCGACGTCGCGAGATTCCGAAGGGAGTCCTGGAGGAAGAATTGGAAAGGCACGCGAGGGAGCAGCGGGCGCTTCTCCACGAGACGGCGCGCCGGTTCTAAAATTGGTACCATGACCGAGCATTTGCTGAAACAAATGCGAGGAAATGGTTTCGGCACGAAGCCGAAACCATGACGGAGCTCCTTAGTTCGCGTATGAAATCTTGGCCCTGGCAGACGATCATCGAGCCGTTTCGCATCAAAACGGTGGAGCCCCTTGGTTTTACGTCGGCGGCCGAGCGCGAGGAAGTCCTGAAAAGAGCGAACTACAACGTTTTTAACATCCCGGCCGAGAAGGTGTTGATCGATCTCCTGACGGATTCCGGAACATCCGCCATGTCGGCCGAGCAGTGGGCGGCGATCATGCGCGGAGACGAGTCTTACGCGGGAGCCAAGAGCTTCTTCGTTCTGGAAAAGAAGATTCGAGAGCTGACGGGCTACCGAGAAGTGATCCCGGTGCATCAGGGGCGGGCCGCGGAGAGAATTCTTTTCTCATTTCTGGGCGGCGAAGGGCATGTCGTGCTGGCGAACGCGCATTTTGACACGACTCGGGCCAACGTGGAGGCCAGCGGGGCCGTTGCCGTCGATCTGCCGGTGGCGGGCGCCTGGAACTTTTCCCAGCCGGAACCATTCAAGGGGAATGTCGACGTTCCGGCTCTCGAAAAAGCGATCTACGAGCACGGCGCCCAAAAAATTTCGATGTTCATCATGACGGTGACAAATAACACCATTGGGGGGCAACCGGTGTCCATGCGCAACCTGCGAGACGCAGGCGAGGTCTGCCGCCGCCACAAAATTCCCGTGATCCTCGACTGCGCGCGCTTTGCGGAGAACGCCTACCTGATCAAGCGCCGGGAGAGGGGCTACGCGACGCGGCCGGTCGCCGAGATCGCGCGGGAGATGTTTTCCTACGCGGACGGTTGCATGATGAGCGCGAAGAAGGACGCCTTTGTGAATATAGGCGGATTCCTGGCGCTCAACAACCCGGAATGGGCGCGGCGGGCGCGGGAGATTCTCATCCTCGGGGAGGGTTTCACGACCTACGGGGGATTGGCCGGACGCGACCTGGAGGCCATGGCCCGGGGACTCGAGGAGGTGCTCGACGAGGAATATCTTCAGTACCGCATCCGGTCCGTCGAATATTTGGGCGAGGGACTCCGGCGCCATGGGATTGCCATCGTGGAGCCGCCCGGCGGGCATGCGATTTACATCGACGCCAAACGTTTCTTGCCCCACATCCCCCCTCGGGAGTATCCGGCGCAGGCGTTGGTCTGCGAGCTTTACCGCAACGCCGGCATCCGCGCCGTCGAGGTTGGATCCTTGATGTTCGGCCGCAGGAACAACGAAGAGTTCTTGCCCGCGCGCATGGAGCTCGTGCGCCTTGCGATCCCTCGGCGAGTCTATACCCAAAGTCACATCGATTTCGTGATCGAGATCCTGGGGGAGATCGCGCGGCGGAAGGACTCGCTCTCCGGGCTCAGGCTCTTGGAGGGAGCGCAGCGGCTGGCTCATTTCACGGCGAGGCTCGAACCCGTCTACTGAAATGGCCGAATTGCAACCCCGCCTCCTCCTTATTTCGCGCGACGGCGAGTTGGCCAAGAACTTCACCTTGGCCTGCGAGGCGCGAGGCATTCTCGCCGATTGCGTGGAGACTCTGGGGGAGGCGCGCGAGAGATGGCGTCGTCCCGAGACGAACTTGGTGGGAGTCGTCGCCGACGTCCTATCGCTTGGAGCCGAGGAACGGATTTATTTGGAAAATCTCCACAAGCGGCCGCAGAGTCCAAAACTGCTGGAATTGGTCGATGCCGGAGGATGGGAGCGGTTGGGCGGGCAGCTACAGCGCATCCGCTGGCCCATGACGAACGCCTTTCTGGAGGATGTCCGGCGGTATGCCGCGGCCCCCATGGTCTTCCTGGCCGACACGACCCTCTTCTCGACCGGATTCCTCCAAAACGTCCTGCAACGCCAAGGCGTCCAAACCGTCCAGTTGGAGGCGCCGGTCGGAATTTCAGAGGTTTTGCGGCCGCCGCCCGAGGCCGATACGGGGGGATCGTTTTTTGGGAAACTGCTCTCCTCCGAACCCGCGAAGAAAACGGCGACCCTGGGCCGGACCGCCGTCGTTTTGTGGAAGGGGGAAATGGGGGAAGCCGAGGCGCTGGCTCAACGGCTGCGCGCGACGATGCCGGAGGCGCTGGTATTTTTGGTGACGACCGCGGGTCCCATCCAGGAGGCGGAGCATTCGCTGCGCCAGGGGCAGGTGGGTCGGTTCCCGCGTTCGATGATCGACAAGGTGCCCACGCTGTTGGAAGGCAAGCCGATCGAGGACCCGCATTCCAAAGGGCGCATTCTCTTAGTGGACAACTTTAGGCCGTTTTTGATCCAGCTTTCGCAGGGTCTTATGGGAGACGGTTTCGAGATCGTCGCCTTGATGAACGGGGAGGAGGCCCTCGGGGTGGCGCGGCGGGAGCGCTTCCATCTTGCCATCGTCGGCGCCCCGTTGGCGCACGCCAAGCAGACAGGCATCGAGCTCGCGCAAAAGCTTCGCGAAATCGATTCGGACATGCGCCTGATTCTCATGGTCGACCGCTATCCTCTTCAGGCTGCCTTGCAGGGAGTGAGCCAGGTGGTCGAGGTGGGGCTTGATGACTGTCTCCTCAAGCCCGTCGAGCCTTCCCGCCTTCAATTCTCCGTCAGCCGGGCTCTCGAACGCCGCCGGCTGCTTTTGGAAAACGCAAGGCTCCTTTTGGAGCTCCAGGTTTCCAACGACAAGCTCGCGCGGCTCAACGGGTTCCAATCCAAATTTTTCGCGACGGTCGCGCACGACGTCAAGAATCCGCTGACCGCGATACGTGGATACGCCGAGCTCATGAACATGCGCATCCAAGATCCCGACTTGGCCAAATGCGTCGGCCACATCCTTTCCTCATCCAAGACCCTGGAGGGCCTGGTATCGGATCTCGTCGACTATGCGGCGATCGAATCCGGAAAGCTGCGCGTCAACCTGGGGCCGTGCGACCTCTTGGAAGTGGTGCAGGAGGTCCGCTCGCGCATCGAGGTCGTCGCTCAAAAACGCAAGATCCGCTTTGCGGTGCAAGTCCCGCCGCAGCTGCCGGTCCTGCAGGGAGATCCTTTGCGCTTGGGGCAGGTGATCCAGAATCTTTGCACGAACGCCGTCCAGTACACTCCGGAAGGGGGTTCCGTCACGCTGGCGGTAGATCGCGCCGCGACGGAAATAGTCGTCGGGATTCGCGACACGGGCATCGGTATATCCAGGGAAGACCTCCCCAGGGTCTTCGAGCGGTTTTTCCAAACGGAGGAGGCGCAGAGGATGCGGCGCGCCGGTTTCGGCCTGGGCCTCAAGATCGCCCAGGAAATCGTTCGCGCGCACGGGGGCAATATCGGGGTGGAATCGGAGCTGGGCAAAGGCTCCCGTTTTTTCTTCACGATTCCATTTCCCATCCTCTCCTCGGTACCGACGCCCCCTCCGAGACCCGTTTCCCAAACCCCTCCACCCGCGCCGCCCCGATGAAGGGCGGCCGTCTTTCGGGCCTGGCCGAGCGTCTAGGCCATGGCGACCAGTTCCACGTCGTGTTTGGCTCACCTTGCCCATGGACTCAAGAAATATTATCCTGAATGCCGGGTGGTGCATTTGTCGGAATTGATGGAGGCGCGCAGTAGTTCAACGCCGAGTTCGCGCTCGGCGTTTTAACTTCATGGGAAGACGGCAAGACTTAGAGAGGCGGCAGACCCTTCTGGCTCGCTTTGGCCGGCGCATTTCCGGGGAGACCCGCCTCGACAATTTATTGACCATCCTCGCGGAGGAGGTCCGCAATATACTAGGCGCGGACCGCTGCTCCGTCTTCCTGGTGGACCCCGTCAAGAACGAGTTGTGGACCAAGGTGGCGGTGGGGGTGGGAGAGAAGGTGCTGCGGGTGCCGCTGGGTCGTGGAATCGCCGGCTTTGTCGCCAAGACGGGATCCGCGGTCAATATCCGCGACGCCTACCGCGACCTCCGGTTTTCGCACGAGATCGACAGTTTTACCGGCTACCGCACCAAGAGCGTCTTGGCGGTCCCTCTCAAGGACCGTAACGGCAAGGCGATCGGTGTATTCGAGGTCCTGAATAAGTCGAAAAGCTATTTCAACGAGGAGGACGAGGGTTTCCTAAGGCTCCTCGCCGCGATCGCGGCTTCCTCGGTCGAGAACGCCCAGCTCTACGAGAATCTGAGACGTTCCCATCTGGAAACGATTTACCGGCTCGCCATGGTGGCCGAGTATCGCGATCAGACCGACACCGCCAAACACCTGCGCCATATCTCGAAGTATTCCGCGATCGTGGCCGCCCAACTGGGGTTGCCGTATCAACGAGTGGAGGACATCCGCTACGCGAGTCCCCTGCACGACATCGGCAAGGTCGCGATTCCGGACGCGATTTTACTGAAACCGGGCAAGCTGACCCCCGAAGAATACGAAGAGATGAAAAAACACCCTATTTACGGAGCCCGGATGCTGGAAAATGCCGAAACCCCGCTGCTCCAACTGGCCTGCCGCATCAGCATGGCGCACCACGAGCATTACGACGGGACGGGATATCCTCACGGGCTGAAGGCGGAGCAGATTCCCTTGGAAGCGAGGATCGTCTCGGTCGTAGACGTCTTCGACGCGTTGACCACGAAGAGGGTGTATAAAGGCGCCTGGACGCTGGAAGAAACGTTCCGCTACATGTCCAACCAGGCCGGCCGTCTTTTCGACCCGATGGTGGCCGATGCGTTCAATAAATGTTTTCCCGAAATCCAGGAAATCCTCCGTGATGAAATAGGGGCTGAGTCTGTCGAAGGGCGCGCTGCCTCGACGGAAGGCGTTTCGGACATCCTGCCGTCGTCTCCCGGCAGTCCTTAATAAACCGAAGACCACCAGCGGCTGAGCAGCTTGAACTCGACGCGCCGGTTTTTCTCCCGGCCCGCCTCCGTATTGTTGTCCGCGATGGGTTGCGAGAACCCCTTGCCCCGGAAGCGGATCGAGGGGGGAGGGACGCCGCGCTTCACGAGTTCGCCTTTGACCGCTTTGGCGCGTTTTCCGGATAGATAGATGTTGTATCTTTCCGATCCGATGGAATCGGTGTGCGCCGTGATCAAAAGCTTGATGCGCGGGTTCCGGCGCAAGAGGGCCGCGATCAGGTCCAATGTGGGGCCGGATTCCGAGTTCACATCCCAAGAATCGAAATCGAACAGGATCCTGGGCAGGTCCCCTTTGCGGATGCGCTCATGGATATCCGCCAACTCCTCGGTCGCCCGCTCCAATTCCAGTTTTTCGTCCGCGGACACATCTTCCAGGCCCGCTTCGGCGTCCGGGTCCTCGGCCCGCAACGGGTTCCCCAGCAACAACAAAAAAGCCGAAAGGACGAAAGTTCTCATCGCTCGATCCTCCACCCTATAAGAGCTTACCCGGAGATCGGTTACGAAATCAATACGCGCGGCGCTTGATGAAAATGTGCGCAAGCGGTACAATCGGCCTGTGATATGAACGTCGCCGCTCAAACAAAAGAGCAGGTTTTGCGGGAACTCTTTCAGGCCCATTTCAGGGAGTCCGCGCAGGCGGTTTCCGCCATTAAAAGCGACGGGTCGAACCGCGAGCTTTTCCGCATCACGGGCGCTCGGCGTCGCGCGGTGGGAGTTATAGGTCCGGATGCTCGGGAAAACAGGGCGTTTATCGAGTTTTCGAAGCATTTTCACCGGGAGGGCCTTCCGGTGCCCGAGCTGTACGCCGAAAACGCCCAGGCCGGATCGTATCTCGAAGAGGACCTGGGGGATTTGACCCTCTTCGAGTATTTGTCGGATCACCGCGGCCCCAAGGGCCCGGACGCGGAGGTCGTCGAGGCGTACCGTAAGGTCGTGCGTATCCTCCCGAGGTTTCAGATGGGGGCCGGCCGGACGCTCGATTACCAATTCTGTTATCCGCGCACCGGCTTCGATCGGCAGTCGATGATGTGGGACCTCAACTATTTCAAATATTACTTCCTGCGCTTGAGCAAGGTGCCTTTCGACGAACAGTCCTTGGAGGACGATTACACTCGCTTCGTGGATTATCTTCTGGAGGCGCCCGGAGATTTTTTTCTGTACCGGGATTTCCAATCGCGCAACATCATGATCCGCGGCGGAGAACCCTGGTTTATAGATTATCAGGGGGGGCGCAAGGGCGCGCTGCAATACGACGTGGCGTCTCTTTTGTACGATGCGAAGGCGGACCTTCCGCCGGACCTGCGCCAGGCACTCTTGGAGGAGTATCTGCGGGCCGCCTCGGCTGTGGCGCCATTCGACCGAGCCCGGTTCCTGAAATACTACCCCGGGTTCGTCTACATCCGGCTGATGCAGGCGTTGGGCGCCTACGGCCTGCGCGGATTTTACGAGCGAAAGGCCCATTTTTTTCAAAGTATTCCGTACGCGATTCACAATCTGGAGTATCTCTTGCGGGCCGCACCCCTGCCGGTGGAACTGCCGGCGCTCACACAGGTATTTCAGCGGCTGGTGGCGTCCTCCTATCTGCGCCAGATCGCGGACGTCGACATGCAGCTGACGGTGCGCATCCAGAGCTTCTCCTACCGGGATGGACTGCCGGGGGATGATCGGGGGCACGGCGGAGGTTTCGTCTTCGACTGCCGCGGCCTGCCCAACCCGGGCAAGCATGAGCGCTTCAAGAAGCTCAGCGGCCGCGACCTCGAAACCATTGCCTTTTTAGAAAAGGAGTCGGCGGTGGCCCGCTTCCTGGAGCATGTGTATGGGCTCATCGATCCCACGATCGAGAATTACCGGAGCCGCAATTTCACGGATCTGATGGTTTCTTTCGGCTGTACCGGCGGCCGGCATCGTTCGGTCTACTGCGCCGAGCTCTTGGCGAAACACTTGCGGGAAAAATACGACATCCGAGTCGAGGTGAACCATCGGGGCCTGAGCGAAGCGCCCGAGGGCCCCCTGTCCGCATGAAGGCGATGATCCTGGCGGCCGGCGAGGGCCGCCGGCTGAGGCCCCTCACCGATCGCTGCCCCAAGGCCCTGATCGAGGTGGGCGGGGTTCCGATGCTGGAGATCGTCATTCGGCGCCTGATGCGGGCTGGAGTCGATGCGATCGTCATCAACACGTTTCACCTGGCGGATCAAATCGAGGCGTTCTTAAAGGCCAAGAAGAATTTCGGTATTCGTATCGAGATATCCCGCGAAACAGAGCTTGTGGACACGGGGGGTGGCCTCAAGAAAGCTTCCTGGTTTTTTGACGATGGGCAGCCCTTCTTCCTGCATACCGTTGACGCCGTGACGGACATCGATCTATTGGAAATGGTCCGATTTCATGAGCAAAAAAAAGCCATCGCCACGCTCGCGGTTCAAGCCCGACCGACGGCCCGGCACCTCCTGTTCGACTCCGAGGGCCTGCTCTGCGGGTGGGAGTCCGTTCAAGAAAAGAAAATTATCTGGACCAAAGCGCCCGTCCCTTCCGCGGAGCGTTTGGCTTTTAATGCGATCCACGTCGTCTCTCCGGAGATATTCCCCCGGATGAAGGA
>JACQPI010000185.1 GCA_016207585.1 Elusimicrobiota bacterium
CACCTGAATGAGGATGTCCGACAGCGCGTTGTCGACTTGGTTGCGGGTCCGCTCGGGCACCGACCGCAGCGTCCTCGATTCCGTCAAGAGAGGGACGACCTCCGACGAAAGAGATTCGGCCAGCACCCGCCGTCGGTGCCGCGGATCGGCTCTGGAGGCTTTCTCGATGGCGGCCTTCGTCTTTTCGCGGGCAGGCTCGAAGGCCGGGTCCTGCATCAGGTCCACGGTTCGTTTCAGGACCTCGATGAGGTCTTCGGGAGTTCTTTCAGACGCCCGGGCGGGCGCGCCGGAAGGAAAGCCGGCCCCGAGCAGCCAAAGAGCTGCGCCGATGGAAAATAATCTCGCCACGGGACCATAGTGTAAGGGGCCCGCCGAAAATTGTCAAGTAACCCGCGAATCGGTCATCGTCCCAGGCGCAGCAGGGTGCGGCGGTGCACTTTGGCGAGATCGGTTGTACGGCCGTCCGCTGGAAACATCTGGGTCAAGGTCGTCCACCAGAATCCGCCGCCCACGGAGCGCGGCATCGCGCAGGCGGCCCCGGTATATAAAATCAGCAGGTCTTTCCGGGCGCTTTCCGCGTCCTTGGGATCGAGCCACCAATAACCCTTGAGCTCCTCGGCGCTCGCGTAGCCGAAGGCTCCCAGCATCAACTTCTGCTTCGGCAGGAGCTCTCCGAGTTGGTGAAAGACCGGGTCCAACGACATTCCCATGGGATTCTCGTCCGGAAAGACGTTCAGGCCGACTAGGTCGACGGATCGAAACGCGTCGCGGGCGATCGCGCGCTTGAGCCAGGGAAAGGTGGCCTTTCCGGCGGTCGGGGCGGTGCCCTCCCACCAATACAGGGTAGCGACCGTCTCCAGCGTCGGATCGATTCGCTTGACCTCCTCGGCGGCGCGGATGAAGCTGGCCAGGATATCCCCGTCGGACAGGGGCGTTCGGTAGCCGCCGAGCCAGCTGCCGTTGAGCTCGCTTCCCACCTCCCACGAATGGATGCGTCCCTTATAATGGAGGACCAAATGGCCGGTCCGCTCCGCCATGGATTCCGGAGTCAGGTTTTTCGGCCAGAGGACGCTGTCGAGGACGGAGCCGAGGATTCGGATGTCGAGGCGATGTAGCTCGGCTACGATGGAGTCATACTCGATGAAGGAGGCCTCGCGCGCGTATAGAAAGTCTTGCGGGTTGAGGCTGAACACGAGCCGCACCCAATCCGCCCCGCTCTCCCGCAGGCGTTCGAAAATCTTCTTGTGATCGGGGAGACGGTCCAACAGCGAAGCGTCCAACGTCAATCCCCAGCGCAGCTTCGGGCGCGACGAAGGATTTCGGGCGATCTGGGAGCCGTGTTCGAACAGCATTTTAGCCCAGGCCAGCGATATTTGATGGAGAGCCCGTTCATAGAGCACCGCGCGCTCCGGATCGACCGTCGCGGCCTTGGCTCGCGCGATCGCCAAGGTGGTTTCTTGGCGCAGCTGCAGGAATTCCCTCCCCGGGCGGTACGGAGGGTCCCAAACGCCCCGGCGCTGGTCGAAGTACTTTTGGAAAAGGCGATACTGCGTCAGGGCGATCTCCCGGTTGAGCAGGATGTCCTCTCCGTCCCCGTAGCCCATCCCCTCTTTGTCGATGACGACGTAGGAAAAGCCGTCTCCCGCAACCGGCCAGGGAAGGCTGATGCGCACGCGCTTGCTTCCCCGCCAACGCAGCGTCGGGCGCGGCGCGCTCGCGTCCAGTCGGGGGCGTTCGTCGACGGGATTGCCGTCCATATCCGTGATGAATACGCCGTTGGGGCCGCCGTCCTTGCGATCCGCCGGTCCGATGTGGCTCAAAAAACCCGAGGAGGAGAGCGCTTGGCCCTGGGAGGAGTACGCCTTGATAAAGAGCGCGGAGCCGGACTGTTCATCGGCGAAACCGAGACAGCCCGCCTTCAGCAATACAAGGGCGAGCCGTAACATGACTCACGGTACTGTAACACATTAGGTCTTGAAATTTCCACGCAGGAGGTTATAATCCGGTTGAATCGCTCGGCGCGACCATGCGAATCCTCCTCCTCTTCGCCTGCCTGGCGCTGCTTTGGATATACCGGTTTTTCCCCGGCGGCGCGATCGACGGCACTTTGTGGGAAGTAAAGGTGCGTCCCGACGTTTTTTTCGCGCTCTCGCGCCGGGACACGCTGCTTTTTCAAAATGGCCGAATGACCTCCTTGAAGTTCGCCTCCGAAGGCTTCTTGCCGGCGCGATACAAAATGACTTCTTTTCAGGAAGAGAAGTCCGGCAGTTGGAACGTGGTGTTCGACCGGGCCAAACAGGAAACGGTGGAGTGGCGCGGCGCCGTGGAGGGCGACCGCATGCGCGGGCTCGTTCTGTGGCGCCGGCCGGACGGGAAGGTCCGGCGATTCACTTTCCGAGGCGTGCGCAAACCGACCTAGGCTGCGTCCTTTCTTTCCTACCTTCCAAATGTAGTAGAATTTTGAAAGCTTCACGAACATAGGTTTCATCATGGGAACTTTCGACATCGTCATCGTCGGCG
>JACQPI010000192.1 GCA_016207585.1 Elusimicrobiota bacterium
ATCAAAAGGCCTATGGGCCAAAATCGGCTTAAGAACCCGAAAGGCGGGACGTGCTCTCTGAGCCAACTCGCCAGTTTCCCGATTCGCGTATAATGCGCGGGGCGGTAAGGACCGAAAAGGGGCTTGAGCGCGCTGCGCGCTACCGCCAGGAGCCCTTTGCCGGGGGTGGGGTATGTGGCCACTTCGATAAAGGCTCCCTGGCGTTGCCCCAGGACGCCCGTGGCTTGCGTGTGGACGCTGTTGATGGTTCCGACATCGGCCGGATAAAAAGGCGCGAGCCTTAGCCCCGCGTAGTACAGAAGCCCTCCGAGCAAGCCGATCCAGCCGAAAAGATTCCCCGTGAAGAATGCGTATCCCAAGGCGGCCAATCCGACGCCGGAGATAAGCAGCCCTATGCTGATTGGAATGATCAGGTTGATCGTGTTGCCGTTGGTCGTGTATTTTCCTCCCAGCATGGGGCTCAGCTTGGGCATTCGGTCCTTGCTGTTGAGGAGGAGTTTCGTCGAGCCGATGCTTCCCGCCGCCACCACCAGGCGTTTGGCGGTGAGACTCTCTTTTTCGTACCGGTTCCCGCGCGCGCGGGCACCCGGGATATAGCGTCTGACATGGACGCGGTAGCCGCCTCCCTCCAGGGGTTCTATGCTTTCGGCTTCGGAGAGGGTTCGGACTTCGGCTCCCAACTGTTCCGCGTGGAAGAGATAGTTGAGATCGAGAGTGTTCTTGGAGCCGATGTCTCCGCCGAGGATTGAATTTTTTCGCGGATCGGAGAAAACCTGCGGCGCTCCCCACTTATTGACGAACCGGTCTCCGGGTTTCTGGCCCTTTTCCGGATCGGCATAGCTGATGGCCAGGTTGATGGTCCCGGCGTCCTCGATCTTCAACTCCCGGGGTTGGCGTCTGAGCAGGCGCAGGCCCGCCTTGTAAAGGAGCCGGATGACCGGGACCTTGTCGTAAGGCTTTTTATCGATGGGATAGGGCCGGACATCCATCACGTTTTCCACCCTATCGTAGGCGCGGGCCATCTCCTCTTTTTGAATAGCGTCGGGGAAACCCTCGAAACTGTTGCGCCGCTTGATAGTTCCCGCGTAATTGTGGGAGCCTCCGCCGAACGCGCTGGCGGTCCAGGAGATGACGCGATGCCCCAGCCTCTCGATCTCGTTGACCCCGAATCGTCCGCGCTCCGGTTTCCATTGCGCATCGAGGTCCGGTTCGAAGTTTTTTTCATCGACCCGGCCGCCTCTTTCCAGGATGAGCACTTGGTGGCCGGCTTCCTGAAAACGCAGGGCGGCGACGGAGCCTCCGAACCCGGAGCCCACGACCAAAACCTCCGTGTCGAAGGGGGGGCGTCGGGTCGAGTCGAATACGCGGGCAAGCCCGGCATCGTGTTCCCCCGGCTTTTCCAACGAGATGGACTCTTTTATCTGTTGATCCAGGAAATCGATTTGACGCGCTCCTGAGCGCGTCGCGGATATCTCTTCCTGAGTGGGTCGGGGGGCGCTTTCCGTAATACGGCGAGTACGAGTCACGGAGGTTGTGGACGGCGGAGTGTTCGATGCCCGCGCGGCCGCTCCGGTCACGGTGTTCGCGCGAGGGCTTCCTGATCCCTCTGGGCTGCGCGGGGGTGCATTCGGCAACTCGTCGGTGGAAAAGCGCAAGCCTCCTGAGGAGAGAGCGCCCGGCCGGGTAATGCTTAACTTGAGAGTTGCGGGTGATGCCTTCCCGGCGTTTGCGCGCGTTTGAGCGGCGGCTTCATAGCATTCAAGGCCGGGAGCCGTCAAGATCAAGGCGATGGATGTCGTCGCTGCGGCGAACTTTACCGAAAATTTTGTCATAACGCAGCAATGTTACCAAATGCTTTCGTAAGCGACATGAGGCGAAAGCCTCTTGAAAAAATAGGCCTTTTAGCCCGCAGTTCAGGGGGGGCTCGCCGCGTCAGCGGCGGAAGCGCCGGCGAAAGCGCCCCCAGTTCATGTCCCTGAACGTCTTGGGTTTGGGAGCCGTGAGCAGCGGTGGGGCGGTGTAGGGAAAGTTGGGGAGCATCGCTCGGGGAAATACGATCCCGACGAAACGCTCGATGGCCGTGAGGTAGGGTTGCTCATCGGGCGACATGAGGGTGATGGCGTCGCCCACGCCGTAGGCGCGCGCCGTGCGCCCGACTCGGTGGACGTAGTCCTCGGGGTGGCGCGGCGCGTCGTAATTGATGACGTGGCTGATCTCGCGGACGTCGATGCCCCGCGCGGCGATATCCGTGGCGACCAGTATCTGGATCCGGCCCTTGCGGAAGGCCTCCATCGCGGAGGTCCGCTGTCCTTGGGTCCGGTTGGCGTGCAATAGGCCGATGGAAAAGCCGCGTTCCTTGAGCTTGCGGGCGAGGCGATCCGCCCCGTGCTTGGTCCGGCAAAACACCACGCCGGAGCGTATCTGGGTCGCTTCCAGCAGGGCGATCAATAGCTCGGTCTTTTGCTGCAGGCCGATGGGGTAGACCACCTGGCTGATGCCTTCCGCGACGGAACTCGGCCTGGAGATTTCCACGCGCTGCGGATGACGCAGCGTGAAGGCGGCCACGCGCTCCACCTCGGGGGCCAGGGTCGCGGAGAACAGCAGGGTTTGCCGCTGCTTGGGCAGGCGGCCGAGGATGTCTCGGATGTCCGGCAAAAATCCCATGTCGAGCATCCGGTCCGCCTCGTCGAGCACCGCCAATTCCACGCGGTCGAGGCGGACGCTGCCTTGCTTGAGATGGTCCAGGAGCCTGCCCGGCGTGGCGACCACGACCTGGGCTCCTTGGGCGATGGCCTGGCGTTGGTCGTGATGGCCGACCCCGCCGATGAGAATCGCGGTCTTGAAGGGGGTGAATCGGCCGCAATCGCGCAGCGCCGTCTCGACCTGAGCCGCCAGTTCCCGGGTCGGCACGATGACCAAGGCGCGCAAGCCCGGGCGAGGGTGCTCGAGAAGGCGATTGAGGATCGGCAGGGCGAAGGCGGCGGTTTTGCCGCTTCCCGTCTGCGCGCAGCCCAAAAGGTCCGCGCCCCCCAAAATCAAAGGAATGGCCTGGCTTTGGATGGGCGTCGGTTCGGTATAGCCCATGGCGCGCGTCGCGCGCACGAGATCGGCGTGGAGCCCCAGCTTGGAAAATGGCATCGTTCTACTTGGCCTCGCCTTCGGGGCTAACTGACGGCGGGGTTGCAGCCACGGGGAAGTACTCTATTTCCATGCGGCATTTTATCTCGCAGCCGCAGGTATCGGGCGAATCGGCGTAAAAAGGTTCCATGCACTTGGCGCTGCTCTCGGACAACGGCAGCGAGGCGTCGACGGTCTCGGTGATCTTTTTTGTGAAGTCGAAGGCGCCTTGCCCGCAACGGCCGGGACAGGACACGCTGAACACCGCTGCCTCCGAGGGCGTGATCGACAGGCTCTGCTCGTTGAGCACGCGCTGATGGTCGAGAAAGGTCAAATGGATCCTTAGATGCTTTACGGATGGAAACTTGGAGCCGAGAACGCTGGTCGACCGCGCCTCGAATTCGGCTTTTCTGGCGCGAATGACTTTTTGCTCGTTTTTATTGGGCCCCTGAGGGCCTTTACGCTTTTTGTAATAGCCCGGCATTAGAATTCTCCTTCCGCTGGGACTGCGCCCAGACGACGTTCTTGAATCGGCGGTGTATCCAGAGCCACTGGTCCGGATGCCGCCGAACCCAGCTTTCCACCTTCGCCGCCAGGATCCCGGTGGTCTTTTCCGTGTCCGCTAAAACCTCTCCGAGCTCCAGTTCCGGCTCGACGACGATCCGGGCGATCCCATCCGGGTCGCGGTAGCAGGAAATGGGAACGATCGCCGCGCCCGTTCTTTGAGCCAGCGGAGCCACGGCGGCCAGGGTGTTGACCTTGACGCCGAAGAAAGGAACCGCGCGGCCCATCGGGGGGTGGGCGTACTGATCGTGCATGAGGCCCACCGACTCTTTGCGCCTCAACGCCTTGAGGATGGCCGGGATCGAGCCGGGATGGTAGGCGGCGCTCACGGCGCAGGACCGGCGGCCGGCCGTCAATTTGTCATGAAGCCAGCGCGGTTTGACGACGGTGGTCACGATGGTGGGTATGAAGCCGGCCATGCCCCCGGCGGCCGCCATGAGTTCCCAGGGGCCGACGTGGCAAGTGACGAAGAGGACTCCCTTGCCCTTGTCGTGGGCTTTTTTCCAAAGCTCGAAATTTTCGAGCTTGGATACGCGTTTCGCGTAGTCGTGATAATGGGCGGGAAACGGGGAAAAAAAATGCAGGAACTCGAATACAAGAATTCCGTAATGCTCGAAATTCCGTTCCAAGAGCGTCTGCCAGCCCTCCGGCCCGAGTTCGGGAAAGCAACGGCTGATGTTTTCGAAGGCGATCTTACGCCGGAAACCGCCCAGGCCCAGTACGATGCGCCCGAGCGCCCGGCCCAGCCGCAATTCCGTCTTCCGAGGAATGAGGGAGACCAAGAGTCCTAGCGGGGTCAGCAAAAGCCATAACAAAGCCGAGAATAGGATGGACACTAGTAGGTGCAGTATATCAGTTTTCCCGCTGGCCCTGGACGAGTTTTACCAGCGCTTTCCGCTCAGTTGGGTCACTGGCCCTGGGCCTCTGTCGTTCGATGGCGGCCGCCGCGGTTGGGGGGAGGCCGAGCGAGCCGCTCATTCGGGAGCGGCTTCCTCGGTTCGGACCATGGCGACCGGGGTCTTTATGAATTCCTCGATCTTCGCCTTGATCTGATCGCGGACGGCCCGGGTTTTTGCCAGGCG
>JACQPI010000189.1 GCA_016207585.1 Elusimicrobiota bacterium
CGGTGCCGGTGATCGTGATGCTTCCGGAGACCAATGCCCCGTTAGCCGGAGCGGTGATCGACACGGTGGGAGGGGTGGTGTCCGCGGGCGCTGGGGAGGCGGCTATAAAGGAAGAGACTTGAACGTCCTGGTTGTTGGAATCCACGTTGAAGCCGGATTGGTTGCTCGATGCGTCGAAGGCGGTCAGCCGGAAATAGATCGTCTGATCCGTGGGGATGGCGGCGGCGAGACTCGTGTTGGGGGCGGATACGACGCTCTTGGTGACGGCCGAGTCGGACATCGCCTGCGCGGTCGTCCGGTTCAGAAGGGAGAAGGTGGACTGGAACAATCGGTAGCCGGTGAGATCGTCCGGGGATGTGAACGCGGACCCGTCCTCGTTGGTCGTGACGGGGTCCCACTCCAGTGTTACGGTGGCGCCGCGAGCGATGGCGGAGTGGCCGATCAACAGAAGTCCCGCAAGGGCGGCCCTATGCAGGAAGCTGGATTTCATTTTTTTCATGATACCCTCCCAACGATTCGCCTTCAAACTTTGCTTTTTCATGGCTACCCACAGTGTAAAGGATTCGGGTAACAGAGCGGTAAGCGACCGGTGTCAATTTGGTAACAGCGCCGGGAGGATCCGCCTCGGCGGATTTTCGACTTGATGTGCTCTCCCCGATTCTGCTAGGGTGTGCCGGTGCTTGAACAGCTTATTTTTCCGGGTTTCAAGTTCGGGGTCGACGATCCCGAAGGGGCCGAGCGGCTGGTGGAGATGGGGGTGGGGGGCTTCTGCCTTTATGGCGGCAAGATCGGGGAAGTCGCGGCCTTCACGCGCCGGATGCAAACCCGGGCGCGCGTTCCCCTTCTTTTCAGCGCCGATTACGAGGACGGGATCGGCGTTCAGGTCGAGGGGGGAACCGTCCTGCCGTCCAATATGGGGATTGGGGCGGCGGGGGACGCGCGTTGGGCCGAGCGCAAGGCCCGGGTGACGGCGCGCGAGGCGCGCGCGTTGGGGGTTCGCTGGATATTCGCCCCGGTTCTCGATCTTGCGACGCAGCCCGCCAACCCGATCGTGAACGTCCGTTCCTTCGGCTCGGACCCGCGGCGGGTCTCGGATTTCGGCAGGGCCTATCTCAAGGGCCTGTCGGGAGCCGGCGTCCTTTCCTGCGTCAAGCACTTTCCCGGCCACGGGGAAACGCGCACGGATTCCCATCTTCTCTTGCCGGTTCTCAAGAGGACGCGGGAACAGCTCCTGCGCGCGGAGTGCCTGCCTTTTCGCGATCTCTCGAGGTCGGCCGATTCCGTCATGCTGGCGCACCTCAAGATTCCGGGGATCGGGGACGCGGCCCGCCATCCCGCTTCTCTCTCTAAAACGGTGGTGGGGGGGATTTTGAGGTCCAGCCTTCGGTACTCTTCTTTGGTGGTGACCGACGCCCTCTCCATGCGCGCGATCGCGGGGCGATACGACGACGAAGAGGCGGCTCTTCTCGCTTGGAAGGCAGGCGCCGACGTGATCCTAGTCCCGGCCGACGCGCCGCGGCTCGCCTCCGCCGTCGCGGCTCGTCTGGAGGCGGACTCCACCGCTCAAACGGCGGCGCGCGCGGCCTGGCGCCGTTTGCTGCGGGCAAAAAAAGCTTGCGGGCTCTTCGAAGACCGCGGCCTGGCGCCCGAAGCGGAGCTGGATTCGGTGGGCTGCGCGGCTCACCGGGAGGAGGCGGAGCAAATGGCACAAGCGTGCCTGACGCGGGTCGGCCTCGGCCGCGCGGCCGAGGCCGCGCCGGCTTCCGGCGGCCCTTTGGCGCGGCGGGAGGTCTTGTACGCGGAGCCGGACGCGGACGGCCCCGGGGAGTGGCGCGGCAAGGCCTTCGTGGAGGAGCTTGGAAAGTTGGGAGCGACGGTGCGCCCGTGGACCGAAGGGTCAACGGGAACCGTCGTCGTGGGCTCGTTCGTCCATCCGCGCGCCTACAGCGGCCGCATCAGCCACTCTTGCGATGAGAAACGGCGGGCCGAGCGGCTGTTGCGCCGCCCCGCGGATTCCTGGCTTGTTTCTTTCGGAAGCCCGTTCGTTTTCGATCAAATTCGAGGCTGGAAGCGCGGTCTGTGCGCCTTTTCAGACGGGGAGGCTTCGCAGCGCGCCGCGGCGCGGGCCTGCATGGGGCGGGCGGAGGTTTCCGGTAGGATGCCGGTTCCGCTTAAAGCGGATGAGAGGACTCGGGTATGAACGACGCGCTGAATTCCTGGTTTCCGGGGGGCACGACGTTGACCGCGGCCGATTTCGTGCTTCTGGGCATCCTGGTCGCGGCGCTCTTCGGCATCGGCTTTCTAACCGGAGGCGGAGAAAAGAACACGGACGACTTTTTTCTCGCCCGACGCCGCATTCCCGGCTGGGCCGCCTGCCTGTCCTTCGTCGCCACCGAGATCAGCGCCATGACGGTCATAGGGGTCCCGGCGGTGGGTTTTCGGGAGAATTGGCAGTATGCCCAGTTCTTCATCGGCTCGGCCGCCTCCAGGTTCGTGATCGCCTACCTATTTATCCCGGCTTTTTACCAGTACAACTGCACGACGATCTACGAGTTCCTGAGGCACCGCTTCGGGCCCCAGACGCAATACTGCGCGACGCTGTTCTTTTTCGTGACGCGACTCTTGGCATCCGGGGTGCGCCTGATGGCGGCCTGCGTGGCGGTCGCGGTCCTCCTGGGCTGGCACTTCATCCCCACGGTCGCGCTGTTTACGGTGATCAGCATCGTCTACATCGGCTACGGCGGCATCAAGGCGGTCGTCTGGACGAACGTCCTTCAGGCCTGCATTTTCATCGTTTCCGGCGTCGCGACGCTGTGTTTCCTGGGGCATGTGATCCAGGGCGGTTTTTCCTCGGTTTGGGCCGCGGCGGGCCCAGCCGGACGGCTGAGCCTATTCAATTTCGGGCCGAGCCTGGGCGAAGCCGGCTACCTCGCCAAGTTCTTCTCGGATCCCAACATCCTCTGGATCGCGGTTCTCAACGGCTTCTTCACCTCGATGGCGGCCTTCGGCACCGACCACGAGCTGATGCAGAGGCTCCTCACGGTCGAGACGCGGCGCGAGAGCCAGCGCACGATGGTCGGCACGATCGGAGGGTCGTTTCTCGTCTTGATCATTCACCTCGCGATCGGCACGGGGCTCTATGTTTTCTACGCGCAAAATCCGGAGCTGGCGCTGCCCAAGGAGCTCGACAAAATATACCCGTACTTCACGGTCCAGGCGATGCCGGCGGTCCTCAGGGGCCTCGTCTTGTGCGCGATCCTCATGGCCTCCATCGACTCGCCGCTGGCCTCGCTGACGGCCTCCTTCGTGACGGACATCTACCGGCCCGTCTTTAAAAAGGGCGCCTCCGAGAGGCACTACCTGATCGTGTCCAGGATCTGCGTCGTCTGTTTCGGTCTCTGCCTGGCGGTGATCGCGTACGCCTTCAGTTTCTACGACAAGATGCTCTGGCTCGCCTTCAAGATCGGGGGCATCACCTTCGGCTCGCTTCTGGGCGTTTTCCTGCTCGGGCTCATAACCAAAACGCGCTCCAACTGGGCGAACGTCGTCTCCATGACCGCCATGGCCCTGATCAATTTGACCTTGCTGATTCTTTCCGAAAAGAAAATCCTGCCGCTGGGCTGGAGCTGGCTTGTGATCCTGGGAACGCTCGGGACGATGGGCTTGGGGCGCGTCCTGGCCCCCGTCCTGGACGGCAAAAAGAACCCATCCTAGCGTAGTGTTGCTTCTTCAGGCGGGGCTGATTTATGTTTCATTTATTTGCAATTCCTAAAAAGCGAAGGTATACTCAGTTCAACGGGTTTATTCATCCATGTGAGAATCATCCGAGACTTTCAAAATCGTCCCATTCGGCTTACTGAAGAGCGCCTGGCGCACATCTTGGAGCATCCCGAGATGGCGGGAATGACGGAAGCAATCGTCCGGGTCTTAGCGATACCCGAGAGAGTCGTTCAATCGACCGGCGACTCCGGGGCGCATCTGTACTACCGCTATTTCTTTGACACGCTGGTAGGTGACAAGTATCTTTGCGTGGTGGTCAAGACCTTGGGAAATGACTCCTTTGTATTGACCGCTTACTTGACGGATACAATCAAGAAAGGAGCGATCTTATGGCCAAGAAAGCTGTGAAAGTAAAAGTATGGTACGACCGGGAAGGAGATTACCTGGAAGTCCTCTTTGAAAAAAAGGCCGGCTATTTCCGAGAAACAAGCAACGACAAGGTCATGGAAAAGGTAGACAGCAAAGGCAATATCCTCGGTTTTTCTGTGCTAAAGATAAGCCAATTAAAAAAACAACCACTGGAAATAGCTCTCGTTTAGAAGCCAATGCGCCATCATTTTTCACCAGCCGTGAAGGCAACTGCCGTACAGGTGGGTAGCAGAACTGGTAGCACACCGCGCTATTTTAAGTCGAGGAAGGAAATCCGATCCTTCGTCGAGAAACCGCCCTTTTCTGACCCAACTGCGGCCCCGCTC
>JACQPI010000193.1 GCA_016207585.1 Elusimicrobiota bacterium
GATCAACTCCGCGCCGTGGAAATCCAGGCTAGACGCCGCCAATATCCTCAAGCCGGCGCTTTCACGCGGCGAGATCCAGGTCATCGGCGCGACGACGCCCGGCGAGTACCGCAAATCCATCGAGAAGGATCGATCCCTGGAGCGCCGATTCCAGATGGTGAAGGTGGCCCAGAACTCCGAGGCGGACGCGGTCAGGATTCTCATGGGAGTCAAACGCCGCTATGAGGAGTTCCATCTGATCCGCTATGGCGAAGAGGCTATCGAGGGGGCGGTCCGCCTCTCCTCGCGCTACATTCCGGAGCGCTCGCAGCCCGACAAGGCGATCGACGTCCTCGACGAGGCCGGAGCGATCGTCAAGCTGCGCCGCGGGCCTGGGTACGAGGAGTCGAGCAAGCTGTTCGTGCCGGCCGAAGTGACCCTGGCGGACGTGGAGGAGGTCGTGGCGCGCTGGAGCGGCGTGCCGATCCAGCAACTCCAGGCCTCAGAGGCCCAACGCCTGCTTTCCATCGAGCCGGAACTTAAAAAGAGGGTCGTGGACCAGGACCAAGCCCTCTCGGCGCTCGCGCGTTCCATCCGCCGAAGCCGGGCCGGGCTGAGCAATCCCAATAGGCCCATCGGCTCCTTTCTCTTTTTGGGGCCGACGGGAGTCGGGAAGACCGAGGTAGCCCGCTCGTTGGCGGAATTTTTGTTCGGCTCGGAGAAGGATCTTATCCGATTGGACATGTCGGAATACATGGAGAAGCATTCCGTTTCCCGCCTCATCGGAGCGCCGCCCGGCTATATCGGCCACGAGGAAGGCGGCCAACTCACCGAGCGCGTGAGACGCCAACCCTATGCGGTCGTCCTGCTCGATGAGATCGAGAAGGCTCATCCGGACGTCTTCAACATCCTTCTTCAGGTCTTCGAGGACGGCCGCTTGACCGACGGCCTAGGCCGCACTGTCTCGTTCAAGAACGCGCTCCTCATCATGACTTCCAACGTCGGGGCGCGCCACTACGCCCAGGGGACTACGCTGGGCTTCCGGGGCGGCGACGAGGGGGCTGCCGGGAATTCCGGCGCGGCGCGCAACGCTCTTGTTAAAAAAGAAGTTGAGAGAATCTTCAACCCGGAGTTCTTAAACCGGGTCGACGAGATCGCCTACTTCAATAATTTGAATACCCAGAGCATCCATAAGATTCTGGATCAGATCAAGCTGGGCGCGCTCAATGTGCTGTTGGCGCAGAAAGGAATACGGATCCAGGAGATAACGAAGCGTGCCAAGACGGCGCTGACCGGCCAGCTGGAACGAGCCAACGAGGTCCAGAGCTACGGGGCCCGGCCGCTCAACCGCTTGATCCAGAAATTCATCGAGGACCCGCTTTCGGAGCTTCTGCTCGAGGGCGCTGTCAAGAGCGGCGACGTCCTGCGCATCGACTACGTCTCGAACGAGGCGGGGTTGGGCAAGTTCACGTTCGACAAAATCCGGTAGGCTTCAGTTCTCCGCTGAATCGAAGTATCTCGCCGGCCAACTCCTGCGGGGTGTCCAGGGGGACGTGATGGTGCGCCCGCGGGATTTCCACTGTCTGGACGTTCGGCAGTTCCCGCGCCATGCGCTCGAAGTCGGGGCGCGGCATGACGGCGCTGTGCTGGCCGCGCACCAGTAGAACGGGGACGCGCACCTTGGGCAATGTCGGCCATACGGAGCCGTAGGGGAGCCCCAACGCCTGCCAGTCGAATTTCCATGTGTAGCCGCCCTCCGTCTCTTTGACGCAGGTCTCGGCCAGACGCCGCACCGCCTCCGGTCCGACGAGGCTGCCGGAGGGCTCGAGCCGGAATCGTCTCAAAACCTCATCTCGGGTCGCATAGACGGGTTGGGGCCGTTTGTGGATTCGTTCGAACTTGCTCGCTCGGTCCGATCGGATTTCGGGTAGGAAATCGACCGCCGCCACGCCCCGCAAGCGCTCCGCATGGAACACGGAGTATTCGAGCGCGACGCGGCCGCCGAGCGAGTGTCCGGCCAGGAGCATCCGTTCCCATCCCAGGCGCCGGCGCGCCGCCTCGACGTCCTGGGCGTAGCGCGGCAGATCGTAGAGCCCGTCCGGGCTGCGGTCGCTGTCGCCGTGGCCGCGCAATTCCAGCGCGACGCAGTGGAACGCGGAGGTGAGTCGCTGCGCGGCCGGAGCCCACCACTGGGCGCTGGCCGCCATGCCGTGGAGCAACAGGAGCGGCTCTTTTCCATCACCGCTCCAATCCAGGAAATGAAGTTTAGGGGAATCCTCGGTCCAGCGTGAGGTGGGAGTCACGATCGGCAGGTATTCTATCAATTTTCCAAGGGGCGTCTCCCCGGTGGGGTCGTTCATTTTTTCAACCTCCCCCAGTTTCTCAAGCGGGTCCTGCGGGGCAGCAACATAGATCCGGGTTTGTACCCGCTTCCCGATGGGAGAGATATCGGACGGAGACTGGGCAGCGGTCCTTTCTACTGTTTTCTAAGAAATGCCAAAATGGCATGTCATACGAAACGGTCTCCCGGAGGGTATCGACACCCGGGCCTGACCCATTCGGCAGAACCCGTCCGAAGAAATAGGTGAGATCGACTCCATTTTTTCTTGACCCCTTTCCAGGAAAGTGATAGATAGAGAAAAGTGAGACGGCTGATCCTCGTCGCGACGGGTTGCTTGGTGTTGGCCGGGCTGCTCTGGGCGGGACTTCGTTTCGGAGGCAATCTCACCGCGCGTCGGGAGCGATGGCGCTATCCGGCTCCCAAAGGACCTTCCGTGACGCCGATGGGCCGGGAGATATTGGAAAAGCGCGGTGAGGCGTGGGTCCGGCGTTTCACCAAGAGCTACGACGGGGTTCTTCTCAAATTGACCGAAGCGCAGCGGCAGGGTTTCGACATCTCCGGGTTCGAACCGAAAGTCGCGCGCGCGGTCGAGGCGGCGCGGCAAGGGAGATATCAGGACGCCCTCATGCTCCTCAATGTGATCGAGGTTCAAATCCCCCGGAAGGCCGCGTCCGCGGTCCGCGCGGAGCCGTCGAGGACGACCGCCGAATCCGACAGGGCGCGTCGGACCACCAAGCGCAGGCCGCGGCGACCGGATACGACACCATGACCGAGCATCTTGCGCAGGGAATGGTTGACACCTTAAGGTCGTTCGGAAAGAAACCATGACCGATTTCCCGTTCCCGGGCGGAGCGTGGAGGACCGGAGCGCTCTTCCTGGGTTTGTTCGCGAACGCGGCGCAGACCGTCTTTGCGGCCGAGACCGAGGAGACGTTGCGCGGCGCCTATGGCGCGTTCCTGAAGGGGCGCTATGAGGACGCGGCGAGCGGGTATCGCTACCTTGAAACGATCGGCGCGGAGGGAGCGGCGCCGGCCGCGAATATGGCGCTCATCGCGCGCGACTCGGGAAAGCCCGAAGAGGCGCTTTCCTTGTGGCTGAAGGCGGCGCTGTTGTCCCCGAAGGACGCATTTTTGTGGAACCAGCGGGGGTGGAGCTACCTTTCGATGGAGCGCACGCGCGAGGCAAAAGAGGTTTTTCAAGAAGCGTTCAAGGTATCCTCGGGGCCGGCCGACGCGGCCGAGGCGAATTTCGGAATCGGTCTCGCCTTGGAGCTGGAGGCGAATCTCAAGTCGGCGGTAAGGTCCTTCGAGATCGCCGGCGTGCATAATCCGTACCTGGCGCCCGCCGCCATGGACCGCCTGGGGCGGTTGGCGGCGCGAATGAAGCGCTGGCGTCCCGCTGAAATCTACTTCAAGCAGTCGTTGGAGCGCGATCCCCGCCAACCGGAGACGGCGAGGCGGCTCGCCGCGGCGTACGAGGAACTTAAATCGCCGAAGGCGGCCTGGCTCGCGTATAAATTTTCCCTGGACATGGATCCGTCCGATTCGGAGGCGATCAAGCGTTTCGACACGATCTCCCGCTATTTGGGAGAGCGCCCCGAAAGGCTGATGCCGGCCCGGCGGCTCGCGCGCCCCCTCCTTTCAAAGCCGGCCCCTCCGCCCGATTCGCCTCGCCTTCGCGTCGCGCTTTTTGCCGACGGTCGCGGGGAGCCGGCGCACCTCCAGCGTTTCTTTTTCATCGCCGGCGCGGACTTCAAGATCGTCGATGCGCGTCTCGGGGAGATCAATCGAGGCCAGGGGTACCAGCAGTGGGAAATTTCCTACCTGCCCCAGACTCAGACGATCGAAATCCGCGACGCCCACCAGCAACTGCAGTATACGACCAAACAGGCGTTTTGGATAGAACCCGTGGACTCCGGGGCGTCCGTGCTGATCAAGACCCCGATTCTCAACGATTTCAAGGGAGTCGACTCCGGGGACCGCGAACTGCGAGGCCGCATCGAGGTGGCTCCCACGCCTTATGGATTCCATCTGATCAACGAGCTCGGCCGGGAAGAATACCTCTATTCGATCTTGGCGGCGGCGATGCCCGCCGGCAGCCCGCCGGAAGCCATGAAGGCCGTGGCGGTCGTGCAGAGGACCCGCCTTGAAAAATCAATCCGGCCGGCCGGGGAGGACAGCTTCCGCAACGATGTCTGCGATTCCTCCCATTGCCTTGTTTACCTCGGAGTCTCCGGCGAGCGGGCGGAGGCGACCGAAGCGGTTCTGAAAACCGTGGGAGCCAAGCTCTTTTGGGGCGGGGACCTCATGGAGGCCCAGCAGCATGTTCACTGCGCCGGGACGACGGAGGAGGGGGTTCGGGACCGACCCGGCTCGGGACCGGGAATCCGTTCCGTTTCGGAGCTTGAGCTTTTGACGCACTCCGTTCCCGAGCGTTCCTTCTACTGTGAAACCTCCGCGCTGTCGGGGGCTTCCTGGTCCCGGTGGGCCCGTCTGCTCGACGGCGCGGAGCTTCGGGCGCGCTTGGGCAAGGAGAAGGATGTCGGCCGCATTCGCCGCCTCCTCGTGACGCGTCGAAGCGCTACGGGGCGCGTGGAGGCGATAGAGCTGGAGGGACCGGGCGGCAAGGTCTCCGTGGAGGGAGCCTCGGCGGTTTCGGAGTTCCTTGACCCGGGAGGGATCCGATCGAACTTATTTACCCTGCAGCCGATCTACCGCGGCCACATTCTGCATCACCTTATCGTATGGGGAGCGGGGAGCGGGGACGGGCGCGGCCTGTGCGTCGCGGGCGCCTTGGGGATGGCGCATTTGGGAAAAGACGCCCGATCGATCCTGGTCCACTATTTTCCGGGCTCGGATCCTCGAGGACTCCCCGCTTTGCCTCCCCAAGGAGATGAGGTTTCCGGCGGGACGCCGCGACAGGGTTCCGCCGCGACGGGCCCCGATTCGAAAAGATCCCGCTCCAGGGCCCGGGAGATTCGCGAGAGACTCCGCCGCAAAGCGAAGGAGCGCGGTGCCCCGGAAAATTAAGGTCGTCCACCTCATCACCCGTCTCGATTTCGGCGGCGCGCAAAAGAATACGCTCTATACCGTCAGCCACTTGGATATCAACCGTTTCGACGTGACGCTGCTCTCCGGGCCCGGAGGGACTCTCGATCCCGAGGCGAAAAGCCTCTGCTCGTCCCCAGAGCGCCCTTTTCGTCTCTGCTACCTCAGCTCGCTCGCACGTTCGATCCTCCCCTGGCGCGATCTGGCGGCTTTCATCTCCATATGGCGTTTCCTGCGCGCGGCCGAACCGGACATCGTTCATACCCATTCGTCGAAGGCGGGCATCCTGGGGCGCCTGGCGGCGCGGTTGGCGGGGGTGCCCGTGATCCTTCACACCTACCACGGCTTCGGATTCCACGAGGGGCAGCCGTGGATCGTCAGGGCTTTCTACGCGCGTATGGAGAAGCTTTGCTGCCGCGTCTCGGCCGAGTCGATATTCGTCTCCGAGGCGAACCGGCGCTATGCCGTTCGTTACGGGCTGATCTCACCGACCTCGGGGGTCTTGATCCGCAGCGGCGTGGCGCTGGCCGGCTACCCCGCGGCTCTTCCCGACAAGGCGCAAAAAAAGGCGTCGCTCGGCTGCCGCATGCATAAGCCGATGGTCGTGAGCATCGGCAACCTGAAACCGCAGAAGAACCCCGACGCTTTCTTGCGGGTGGCGCAACGGTGCCTCCAGGAACTGCCGGAGACTTCCTTCGCGTTGATCGGAGACGGGGAGGACCGCGCGCGCCTGGAGGCGCGCATCCTTTCCTTGGGCCTGCATGGGAAAGTCCACCTCCTGGGCTGGCGGCGGGACGCGGCGGAGATACTGGCGGCCGCGGACGCTTTCGTGTTGACCTCTTTGTGGGAGGGGCTGCCGCGGGCGCTGGTCGAGGCGATGAGGAGCGGGCTGCCCTGCGTCGCCTACGCGACGGACGGCGTCCAGGACGTCCTCAAGGACGGGCAAAACGGCTTCGTGGTCCCTTTGGGCGACGAGGATCTGCTGGCGCAGAGGCTGCTGGGCCTCCTGAAGGATCCCGGCAAGGGGGAGGCGCTCGGCCGCGCGGCGGCCGCCTCGATCGGCACCGAGTTCGACATCGATTTCATGGTCCGCCGGCAGGAGGAACTTTACGCTCGGCTGGCCGCGCGACACCCCCTTGGAAAGGATGTTGCGAAAGTGTAGAATTGTGAAAATTCACTCTTCATCCATGCCGTAACGCCCGAGAGGAAATTATGCCCGCATATCGCAAAGTTAAGGTTCCGCCCAACGGAAGTAGAATCGGCTGGCAAGGGGGCAAGCTCCAGGTGCCGGACAACCCCGTGATCCCCTTCATCGAAGGCGACGGGACGGGCCCCGACATTTGGCGGGCCTCGCGCATCGTTTTGGACGCCGTCGTCGACAAGGCGTATAAGGGAAAACGGCGCATCGCGTGGATGGAGGTACACGCGGGCCTCTGCGCGCTCCAGAACTACGATAAGGACACGGTGCTGCCGCAGGAGACTTTGGACGCGATCACCGAATTTCGCGTGGCGATCAAGGGTCCCCTGACGACCCCGGTCGGCGGCTTCAAGTACGTCTGCCTGGTCTGCGCCGCGGAGCAAAACGAGGCGGCGGGCAGGCGACCCGAGGAATGCGTCAAATGCGGCTCGGAATGGGTGGCGCCGCGGTTTCGCTCCGTCAACGTGGGACTGCGCCAGAAGCTCGACCTGTACGCCTGCGTGCGTCCGGTGCGATGGTTCTCGGGCGTGCCGTGCCCCGTGAAACAGCCGGA
>JACQPI010000195.1 GCA_016207585.1 Elusimicrobiota bacterium
ACAGCAGCAGCGTGAGCGTCAAAAGTGCCGCGGATTTTCCGATCGTGTTCATCGCAATCTCCTCGTCGAACGACCCTATTTCTTGCGGATAAGCGTCTCCGCCCTTCGATTCGTCAGCCCGCACTCTTCGGTCGATTCGTGGCAGAGCGGCTGCTCCTCGCCGTAGCTGATCGTGGACATCCGGCCTATCTTGACCCCGAGCGCCTTGTAATAGTCCCTGACCGCGTTCGCTCGCTTTTGGCCCAAGGCCAGGTTGTATTGCTCCGTCCCTCGGTCGTCGCAATGCCCCTCTATCTTCACCTCGACCTTCGGATTGCTTCGCAGCCACTCGGCGTTTTTCTTGAGCGCCTGCCGCGTCTCGTCCGTCAACTGGTGCATGTCGTACTCGAAGTGAACGCGAGAAAGCTCGGAGGACGGGATATAGTCCTTGCCCCGCAACGACGCCTCCGTGCCGTCCTCTTGTCCGGCCTCGGCGGCCGCCTGTTCCTGCGAGGCGGCCTTGTCCTTCTTCGCCTTCTTGACGGCTCTCCCAGCGCAACCCGCCGACACGGCAGTCGCGAGTGCGCCGCAGAGCGCCAGGTAGATCCAGCGCTTCATAGAACGGCCTCCTATTTCTTCTTCGGTTTCTTCTGCGATTCCTTCTTCTTGGCCGCTTCCCGTTTGGCGGCCTCTTCGTTCCTCGCCTCTTCGGCCGACCATTTGGCCTGGCCGGCGGTGGAGCTGGCCCCTTGCGCCGAGCTGCCCGCGCCTTCATAATCCCGCCGCTGGAACTTGTCCTTGGCGGCCCTGAGCTCCGCCTCGGCGTCCCGGAGATCCTCCGAGGCATAAGTGGCGGCCCCGGCCTGCCGGGCGTCCAGAATGGCACGCTCCGCCGACTGCATCCATTGCTGGGCGCTGCGCATCTGCTCCTTTTTCTTCGCTCCGAATCCGGCGCATGCCGTCAGCGCGGCCAGCGAAAGGAACATGAGTCCCGTGACTTTTGGTCTCATCCGATCGATCCTCCTCCGCCTCACCGTTTCTTCGGCTTGGCTGATTTTTTAGCCGACTTTCTCTCCGCCTCCTTACGCTCCGCCTCAGATTTCGCGGACATCGCAGCTTGGCTGGCGGCCGCAGCCTCCTTCTTAGCGTTCGAATACTTCTTCTTGCCGAAGCTCTGCTCGGCTTTCTGGAGCTTGGCCTCGGCGTCCCTGATGGCCGAGTAGTCCGCTCCGGCCTTGCGCGCGCTTGAGACGTTCAGACGCGCCTCATCCAGGGCGACCGCCGCACTCTCCTTTCCCTTGCCGCAACCGGCGACGCTTAGCGCGGCGGCTCCAAGGATGATCAGGCCCAACGCCTTGATTCTGTTTCCCATCATGTTTCTAGCCTCCTTTTTATAGTCCCAACTGCATCTGGCTTTCCCCGCCGTCTTTTTTCTTCGAGCCCACCTGGGCCATGGGTTGGCCGCAGCACTCTCCCGGGGAATCGGAGATCCTGTCGCAGCTCACGCATTGATAGTGAACGTCCTTCTCTTCTTCCACGCCTTTCTCCTCCGTCATCTCCTCGGCTTCGGCTTTCTCTGGCCTTCCTGCTTCTTGGCCACGGCCGTAGCCTTGGCATTCCCAGCCAGATCCGTAGCCTGATTGGCCAAGCTGGTGGCTTTGCGGTAATTTCTCTTGTTCAAGGAGTCCCTGGCCTGATCCAACGTCTCCTTGGCCTTTTGATACTCCAGCGGCGCATGCTGCGAAGCGTTCGCGGCTTGCGCCTCCTTCACCTGTTGCTCGGCCGAACTTACGGCTCTCGAGGCCGTCGACCGGGTCGCCTTGGTGGTGGCGCAGCCGATCATCAGGAGCGCCCCGAGGACTATCAGCAGTACGCCCCTTACTTTGTGTTCGTTTAAGTCCGCGCATTGTTTTTGGCAGCTCATTGGCGCTTGCCCTCCTTTCCCGGCTCGACTGGGCCAGCGGTCGCGAGCTTCGTGCCGGGATAATAGTGGGAAAGGATTCCCTGGTGCAGCGCTCCCTGCTCGGCTCGCCCGCCCGCTCCGGCCTGGCACATTCCCACGCCGTGCCCCCATCCCCCGCCGTAAAGGGTAAACGACTGCGCCCTTCCATTCCGATAGCTCGTCTCGATGACGAACAAAGTGCTGCGCAGCGAGCCCAAGGCGAGCACTCTCCTGATCTCGTGCTCGCGGTCGATCACGAGCTCGCCGGAGGTCCCTTGTATCCTAATCGCGTTGAGATGGCCGGACCGGCTGCGCCGCAAGGGGACAAGAGCCCTTATCCGCCCGATGTTCTTGATCCTGAAGACCCGGGATTCAAGCTCATCTGCGGATATGACCCGCGTCCATCGGAACTCCGGGCTCCAGATAAATTTGGTCGCGTTGCAGTAGACGGCTGGCTCGGTCTTGAGCCATTCCTTGAGTTTCCACGGAGAGTCTGGAGCCCGCGCGGAATCCTTGCCGTCGAAAACACCCTGCCAGTAGGCGACATCCGCCCAGCCGACTTCCTTGCCGCTCTGCGTGTGGCCGCCGCAGTTGGAAAAGAAAATTGTGTGGGCCGGATTTCCGTTGTAGGCCAGGATCTGGCCGCGCGTGTCGTCGACGGCCGACTTGGCGCGTTTCGTCTCGGCGGGAACGCCGCCATAGACCTGGCAATGCTGCTCGTCGCAGAGATCGTAACCATAGGCGCGATGGGGCCTAAGCGACCTTTGCCGGTAGACGGCCTGCGTCCGCGCGAGCACGGCCTGCGCCTTGAGGGCCTCCATCGGCCAGTGGGTTGGCATCTCGGAGTTGAGCACCCCGTAAACATACTCTTCGAGGTTGACGTAATTGACGATGATCAGGGACTTCTGCGCCGTGCTGAGCGCGATCTCGATCTCACCCCGCAACTCCCGGTCCGCGGTGCCGCCCCATGCGTAGCCGGGGGCGTAGGTCAGGCGCTCGACGATGGTCGTGCGCCGCTCTTGGCCGGCCTGCTTGAGGCGTACGGATTTGCGGAAAGCGCCGGCGCGCTTGCCCCGGGGGTCGATGATCTCGGCCGAGGAGGGATCGCGCGGATCGACCCT
>JACQPI010000190.1 GCA_016207585.1 Elusimicrobiota bacterium
CAAGGATGAGGCCGTGAGGCCTTTCGATCAAGGATTCGAAGACGCTCTGCATGGGCGCGTCGAATCCAAGCCGCTCCAGCCCCAGCGCCAGGCCCGATTTGTCGAGTATCCGGATGACGACCTTTTCGCCGTACTTGCCCGGCAAAGTGGAAATCCTCAAATCGATGACCTTGTCCTGGTGCGGCATGCCCGCCTGGCCGTCCTGGGGCAGCCGCCTTTCCGTGATGTCCATTCCAGACATGACCTTGATCCGGGAGCAGATGGAGGACTGAGCGGGCTTGGGGAACTCGTGGATCGTCTTCAACACGCCGTCTATACGGAACCTGACGAAGAACCCCTGCCTTTGAGGCTCCAGGTGGATGTCGCTGGCGCGCATCCGTAGGCCTAAGTCCAGAAGCCTGTCCACGGCCTCGACGACGTGAGCCTCCGGATGCCCTGATTCGCTCGAAGACGGTGAAGACTCTACGGCCAGCTCGGGGCAGGTTGGATGATCCGCCTGGTCGCTGAAATGGCGCCGGAGAGCCTCGTTTAAATCCTCCGGAGCCGCCGGCAAGATCTCGATCTCATAGCCCGTCAGGATGCGCGCGTCCTCCAATGCCGCCGGATCGTTGGGACGCGCCATGGCCACACAGAGCTTCCCGTTCCTGATATCGAGCGGCATGAGCTGGTGGCGGCGCATGATCTCATAGGGGATAAGCTTCAAGACCTCGGGGGCTACCCTGAGGGAGGAAAGCGGCTCGGCGGCGGCGGCGTTGGAAGCCATGTTTATCCTTGTTGAGGCGCCTGAATCAGAAGCTGGGCGACCGCCGCCAGAAGGCGCTGGTGATCGCAGGGCTTGGTGACGTACTCATCCGCTCCCGACTCCCAACCCCGCATCTCCTCGAGCTGCTGGCTGCGCGCCGTGAGCATCACGACCGGGATGTCTTTGGTCTCCTCTTTCGACTTGAGGATGCGGCAGGCCAGCCACCCGTCCACCTTGGGCATCATGACGTCGAGAATGATCAGGTCGGGCCGGATGTCGCCCGCGATCCGGACCCCCTCCTCGCCGTTGGAAGCCTCCACGACCTCGTAGCTGGACTGCTCCAGCCGGGTCTTTAGGATGTCCCGGTTGCAGGCGTCGTCGTCAATGATCAGTATCTTGGCCATGGATGTTCGCTTCCTGTCCGGAGCCGAGCAGAGCCCGGACCTTCTTGACTACCTCTCTTGGGATGCAGGGCTTGGAGATGTAATCATCGCAGCCGGCGGCCCGCGCCTTGACCTCGTCTCCTTGAAGCGCGTGGGCCGTAAAGGCAAAGATGGGGATGCGCGCGATACGCGGGACTGCCCGAATTCTCTTGGCGACCTCCCAGCCGCTTAAGCGCGGCATGGAGAGGTCCAGGAAGATCAAGTCCGGCGCTTCCTCTAATGCCATCCGGAGCGCCTCCTCGCCGTTTGTGGCCAAGATGACGTTCAGGCCGGCTGCCTCCAAGGCTTCCTTGAGAACGGCGCGGTTATCGTAATCGTCGTCTGCTATCAGGATCTTGTGGCTCATCGAGGCTCTCCCAGGGCTTTAAGCCGATCCTTGACGGCCGCCAGGATTTCGGGCAGGCTCCTGGAGTCTTTCTGGATGATGAGCTCGACGCGGCTCTGAAGGAAGTCCGTCTCTTGGGGGGTCAGGTGTTTGGCGGTCAGGACGATGACGCGCACGCGCTTTAGCGCGGGAGAGCTCTCGAGGTATTCGATCACGTCCAGACCGGAGACCTCCGGCATCATGAGATCCACGAACAGGATATCGGGGGCGCGGTGCGCCAGTTTTTCCAGCGCCCGTTTGCCGCTGGTCACCGCCTCGACGTGGTAGCCTTCCCCCTTGAGGGTCTCGACCAGAAAGTCAACGACGGATTGCTCGTCGTCGGCCACCAGGACGGTCCGGGGCGAGCCGGTTTTCCCGTGGCGGTTCTTGCTCCGCGATTTGCCATCCAGGACCTTCAACTTCTCCAGCAATTCCTTGCGGTCGAATGGCTTTACGATATAATCCTCCACCCCCAGGGCATAGCCGAGGTTTCTGTTGTCCAGAATGGACATCATGATGACGGGGATGGAGCGCAGTTCGGGGTCGTTCTTAAGGACCTGCAGCACGGACCAGCCGTCTCGGTGAGGCATCATGATATCCAGGGTGACGGCGAATGGCTTGATCTTTTTTGCCAGGAGGATGCCTTCCTCGCCCGTAAGCACCCCGGCGAAGCCGTAGCCCGTGCCTTCGAGGCTGTCGCGCAGGAGATTCAAGACCTCCGGGTCGTCGTCAATGGCCAGCAGCGTCTTCGTGCTCTGGCCTTTGTCCACAGCCAGGAAGATCGGCGACGGCTCCTGGGAAGGGCGCCCTTGGGTGGGCAGCACGACCGTGAATTCCGATCCCACGCCTACCGTGCTCTCCACCTCGATGGCGCCGCCCAGCAATTCCGCGAATTTCTTGCTGAGGGCCAGCCCCAGTCCCGTGCCGCCATGCTCCCGCGTCATGGATGGATCAAGCTGCCTAAATTCCTCGAACAACAGGGGCATGTCCTCGGCCCTGATGCCGATGCCCATGTCTCTGACGCGGACGCGCGCCACGGGACGGTCCTCCGCCATCTCCGCGCGGATGGAGACCTTCCCGGTTTTGGTGAATTTGATGCCGTTGCTCACCAGGTTGATCAGTATCTGTTTGAGCTTGGTCCTGTCGGTCCGTATCCGCAACGACTTCGGCGCGTCCCATCC
>JACQPI010000191.1 GCA_016207585.1 Elusimicrobiota bacterium
GGCGCGAACGAGCGCGACTTGGATCCTTGGGCCCACGTGGAGACGGGGCCCAGCGCGATGAGAGCGCAGATCAGAACCGATAACCAGCTTTTGGTGCGGCGGATCCAGGTGTTCATAGAGTCCTCGCGTGGATACAGCGTGGATACAGCATTGACAAACGCAACCGACTAGATTATGGCATAGGCGTGTGGAATAACGACAGGGTCTTTAGTCTAAAAAAAAATGGGAGGAAAGCTCTAGAAAACAATACGGGCCTTTCGAACTATCTCTTGCTGGGGCAAACGCCTCAGCACTAGTTTCCCGTGGCAAGCCCCGAGGTTTTTAAAATGGGTTATTTCTCGAAACCCCCGCTCGATTTCTTCGCTCTCGTACCGAGGAAATTCCTTCCGAGATGATGGCGACTTCGAATTGAAATTATGTTTTAAATTGTTGCTTTTTTCGCTGGTTACTTGCAGCGCTGAAAGTGCTAACTAAAAGACGCTTGTAAAATAAGCATTTTTTCCTCGATAGATCGCTATTCGCATCCGAACATTCGGTGACCTCTAATGAGTGAACCCGCGTTAATTCGCTGGTCGCCTCATCAAACAAGTGGGGTGGAAGAAGTTATCGGGAACTTTTTTTCGGGACAATCGTATTATTAGGGAGATGAATCTCGCGCAGCTTTCCGATGAAACGCTGCTCGGCAAGGTGGAGGCCTTGGCCGAGACGGAACGATTCAGCTTAGCTGACTTTCTTGTTCATTTAGGAGAACTCGACCAGCGCGCCGCTTGCCAGAATAAGGGCTACGCCTCAGCGTTCGCTTTCCTGACGCGTCATCTCGGCTATTCCGAGTGCGACGCCATGAGACGGGTGCGGGCCGCGCGGGCGGCGCGAAAGTATCCGTCGATTCTGCGTATGCTTGCCGCCGGCGAGCTGCATCTTGTCGGGGTGGCCATGCTTCAGCCGGTTCTTACATCGGAGAACCATGAGCGACTGCTGCGCAAGGCGTCGCGCAGGAGCACGCGCGAGGTGGAGCGCATGGTCGCGGAGCTGACTATTTCGGCGCGGGAACCGCGCGACCGCATCCGTGCGTTGTCCTCGACCCAACCTTCGGATTTCGGGTCGCCTCCCGCAGGCGCGCCCGTACTTGGAGGGAGCCAATCCACGCCGGAAGAGTTTGTTTTCTCGGCCTCATCAAGTCCCGAGCTTGTTTTGCCGCCGACTGAGTCCGGCATGGGGGGCGAGTCTGTCGTACGGGCGGAGTCCGCCGAGCGAGTCGCATCAACGGAGCTTGCGGGTTCGGGCTCCGGGCGCGTGGTATTCACTTTCGCGGCGGGAGAAGAGACCCGTAGCTGGTTTGAACAGGCTCGCGATCTGCTCCGTCACCGGTTTCCGGCTGGCCGCATGGAGGAAGTGATCGGGGAGGCCCTGAGGCGGCTGGTAGAAGAAGAGCGCCTGGCGAAGATAAATCGACGCAGGAAGAACGAAACATCATGCGCGGCGCCCGGCGGGGATACCAGGCGCAATATAGTGCGCCTGGTACCGGCGGGGAGGAAGTACACCCTGCCCGCCGGTATGCGCCAGGCAGCGCGCGAGGGGAGTAACACCTTGCGCGTGGCGCCCGGCGGAAATATGGACCGCGATCGTCCGGCCGGTTCCCTGGGGGAGAGAACGCTTCCGGCCCGCGGTAGTATGCGCCGGATGCCGGACAAAAATCGCGCGGCCATGTCGTTTCCCGGAGGACGGCAGGGGCGGCATATTCCAAGTTGGGTGCGAAAGAAAGTCTGGCAGCGAGACGCGGGTCGATGCGCCTACATCGGACCGGAGCGTATTCGTTGCGGCGAGACGGCATGGCTTGAGTGGGATCATATCATCCCGTGGGTTTTGGGCGGATCCTCGAACGACCCGGCGAATATTCGTCTGCTTTGCCGCGCGCATAATCAGTCCGAGGCGCGGCGACTTGGGCTTGTACGGACGCAGGGCGCTTAGGACCGATACGGCTCGGGGCGGGACGCGGCGGTTCTCCTCTCGCCCTGTCCTGGCTCGCTGGTAGCTCGCAAGGACTGGGCGATCGGAGAAAGACCTTCGCCCTGTCCTCGGGGACTAGGGTCACCGAGGGCGGGCGTGGATAAAGCGACGTTTTGCGCGGGATAGTCTGGGGAGCGCCTCGTGATCTACGGTCCGATCCGCAATCCCTTGGGTTTGGCGGGCGCCTGGGTATCCGGCGGCGGGGGCGCGGAACCGGCGGCGAAGGGACAGGTCGCCGGGTTCCAGCCGAAGCAGTCCTGAAAGGAGGTGTTGCCCCATGACATGTCGTCGTAGTAGGCGGTGAGCGGGCCGGGGTTGTTCATGTGGTCGCTGATGCCGAATGAGTGAGCCCACAGGGGCGCGCCCTCGGAGTCCTTTCTCGCCCAGAGGGCCGCGTCGTCGACCGGGGAGGCCTTGAGCACCTCGGCGCCGTTCAAGAGAAGCGACCAAACGGCGCCTTCCGCGGCGCGCAGTTCGAACTGGTGCCAGGCTCCCGGCGCGATGGCGACGCCGACGTTGGAGGCCAGCGCCGCGGGCGCGGGAGCGTTCGATCCGGAGTTGCTGAACTGCTTCAATAAGACGGGATGGTTTTCGGAATCCACGCCCAGGGAGATGTAGTTGCGGCTTGCGTTGCCGTAGTAGATCATGCCGGCCAGGGCGGCGCCGTTGGGGGCCGGGAAGCTCGCCGGATCCAGATAGATCCAGCCGTTCATGACGTGGGTCTTGTTGGGAAGTCCCGCCTGCCCGTCGCCGCCTGCTCCGGCGTAGTCATGGCCGCCGAAGGTCTTGACCTCCATGGCGCTGTCGCCGCCCGCCGGGATGGGAATGGCGGAAGCGCAGTGGCTGACGGTTCCGTTGTGGGTCGTGGTGGAAACGTACGTTACGGTGGAGTAAGAAGAGGTATAGAACCAGTCGCCCGGGCCCATCTGCCCCCACGCGCAGTCGGAGGAGGGGCGCCTGCGCGTGCCATACGAATCGAAGGCGACCCATTCCTTGTAAATCTCCGTCTTGTAGGGGGAGGTCATGTCCGGCGTCCCCAGCGCAGGCTCATCGGTCGCGGGACCGATCGGCTTGCCTCCGTTGCCGCCTTTCATGATAACCAAGTTGTCGCGGTAGTGGTGGAACGGCCGGCCGTTGAACGTCTGCCCGCCGGTCCGGTAATAGTGGTTCCAGAGGCCTCCGGCGAGGCGGTAGTCCGGGTTGTCGTTGCCCCGGAAGTTGAGCGTATAGTAACCGGCTACCTGGACCCCGTCGATCCATATCTCATAAACTCCGTCGCACTCGGTCTTTCCCGTCGGATCGATCCGGCCGTCGCCGTTTTGGTCCGCGCAGCCCCCGATCGTGTTGAGCTTGACGTGCAGCTCGATCCGGTACCATTTGTTGTTGCGCAACATCCTGTCCTCCGGAGTTCCCATATTCATGGAGAGGTCGTGGAAGCGGATGCCGTTGCAGCCTCCGGCGCGGTAGATCTTCGGTCCCAGGGGCCCCAGGTCGAGCCCCCCCACGCCTCCCGTGCAGGTCACGCCGCCGGAGATGAACAAAGGCGACAAGGCATGGTCCGTGGAGCCCAGGCCCCAATGGTAGAGCTCGTCGAAGAGAATGTAGAAGCGGATGCGGATCTCCTCGGCGCTTTGAAAGGAGGGAAGATCCATATAGCCGGGAGCTCCCAACTCCCCGTATTTGAAACGATGGGAGTATCGCCCCATGAACGGTCTTGCGGCCACGATGTCCGTGTTCGCCGCGGTGTTCGAGGTCTTCCCTCCCGGCCAGAGGGAAAAGTTCCCGGTCTCGAAATCGTCGCAGAAGATGACTCCGGGATCGGGGTTCGAGCCTCCGGGGCAGAAGGGTTCGACGCCCCAGGCCTTGCCGTAAAGAGCCGGCGCGACGGTCCAGAGAAAAAAGGCCGCTCGGAGAAAAAACAGCCTCCTGGCCGGAGACGGCGGTTCCCGGGTCACGAACATAGTGTAAGTCTCGAAGGCAACAGGGCGGTAACGCGGGCCCCGTCGGGGGATATTCCAGGGCTCTATTTTATCCGGCGACGCGGCGGAAGCGCCGCGGTTTGGACTGCGCTGTCGCGCCGTCCTGGCCCTGGGCGCGGGCCTTGAGGCTATGTTCCCCGATCTCGAAACCAATCCAATCGAACCACCAGTAGCCGGAACCCGCCCGGCAGGCCTGCCAGGGCTCCCCGTCCACGGAAATCTCGACGCGGACGGCGGGCGGCGCGGTCCCGATACGGAAGGTGTATAGGTTGGAGGCGATATGCTCGTCTTCGGAGGGATAGTCGACGTAAACCTGAAGCCCGGGCATGTGGGAAGCTTACTAATTTTTTCGCCGGATCGCCATGACTTTGCGATACATTGTGGGGGATACAAGGAGCGGTAACGAAAGGAAGAAAATTGCTATAAGTGTCGAATGTTTAGGGCGTTTAACTTTGCCTGCCGAGTGAATGGAGTGATACCTTGCGCCGCGATCCTCGCCGGCGCATGCGCCGGCTGGCTCGGCTGCGCCTCTATGGGCCGCTTTCCTACGGACTTCGGAAGCGGCACTCCCTCGCGATATCGCTCGGTCGCGGGGGTGCGCACCGCGGCCGCGCCCGCCGTGGACCTGACGCAATACGCGCGCATCGCCGTGTTGGGGGCGTCCTCCAACTCGGAAGAACGGGCGTTGGCCGACCAGCTTTTCTCCCAGTTCGTGGACATGGGGCTTCAGGTCGTCGCTCCCGCGCAGACGGAGCCGCTGTTCTCCCCGGCGCGCGGCCGAAGGGGAACTCTGGACATTCGGCGGGCCCTCGGCGCCGCCAAGGCCGCCGAGATCGACGCGATCGCCATGGTGAGCCTGCAGTACCGGCGCGGGACAGCGTGGATCCGCTTCGAGCTGACGGACGTGCGGCGCGCGGCGACCGTCCTGGAAAGCGTGCTGCAGTACGAGGGGGGCTTGAGCGGCAGATTGGAGTACCACAAGATCGCGCGCGCGATCACCGACGACATCCGCAACCGTCTTCTCGCCAATCCCAAGCGCGGGAACATTCAAAGAAGGAAAATAGAGTAGCGGGGATGTGGGGACTATCGTCTTCTCAAAACATTGTGTTGTCGTTGGCGGATTTTTCGGGGATCGACTGCGCGACATCCCAATGCTCAACGATTTTCCCCTTCTCCAGCCTGAAAATATCCACGACCGCGTTTCCCCGGTCCGCTTGATTTCTCCTGGAGAAGACGTGAACCGCCACTAGATCGCCGTCGGCGATCATGCGCTTGATCTCGACGAAAGCGTCCGGGTGTTTCGAATAGTAGCCGGTGAAGAACTCGATGAAGGGCTGCTTGCCGTCTCCGGCATTTCATCCTTCGTAAGTAGGGACATGCCAATGTTGCCTGGTTGTTACTGCGCATCTGTTACAGTGCAAGCGTAGCGCGATGAGAACTTCGCTGATGAGGTTGCGCTGCGCGGGTTCCCGGAAGGTCGTGGCGGCGTCGCTGAATCTGCTGTATTTGGACCGGATGCTGTGTGCGGAGGTGTGCATCCTGGAGGTGGTGAGGCGGAGATCAAGGGCTTGTTTACGGAGGAGCAGATGCGCAAGATGTTCTGGAGTGCAGCCCTTCTCGCCTGCCTTGGGAATTTCTCTTACGCACAGAGCTTGGATCAGTACGGTGGCAACCTCTCTATTGTAGGAACCAATACCGGAGCCTGGCACGCCGAGAAGATAGGCAACCGTTGGTTCCTGGTGACCCCAGCAGGGCATGGGATGTTTGTAGTTGCACTGAGCCTGGTCACCGACACATTGGGCGGGGACCACCATAGGGCTTTTGATGCGGTTTACCTTCAAGATGCCTCCGGGAATTTCACCGCCGGCCTCGGCAGGCCCGCTGAAGATCCTCTAAAGAGCGACGTGGTCATGGGATCCGGGGCAACCCTCCGAAACGTGGGAGATACCATCTACATCGGCTCCCTCCTGCCTTCCTTCACGGGAGTTTACTTTTGGCTCTCCCAATTGGGCGTAGGAGGAAAAATCACTTGGTACTATTCCAAGGGTCCCAACTCCTGGGCTTTACTCCAAGGGACGGGGAAACCCTATGGGACGCTCAGTTCGTCCGGGAAGCTCAACGCCGATGGGAGCTACTACATGGATGTCGGCGACTACCTGGCCCCCGACCCCGTCACCGGCTTCGGAGCTGGGGGAAATCCAAACGCGAACTTCATCCGCTTCTTTGGACCCAAATGGCGCTACCTGGGTGGAGACAACTCGGTTTATCCCGCAGACTTCGTCCCCGCGGCCCTTTCCATGGACCCAACTCCCAAGTTTTATGTCAAGGGAGTGGTCACCCAGGCATTCACCACAGCTCCCATTCTCAATCAGTTGGTGGACCGTTCCGGTTATGGAGACGCGGTAATGTCCAAATACGGTCAGCCCAATACCCTTGCCAACGGATATCACACCTCATGGGCCCAGGTGCAGACCCAGAGGCTGAGGTCCTGGGGCTTCAATACGGCGGGGTACTACTCTTACCGTTACATGAGTGAAGCCGAAAACCTGGGCGGGAACCGCTTGCCGGATGAAGCGCCCGCGAAGCTCTCTGATTGGGCCATGCGGGCCTCCTCTCCTTACCATATCAAGAATGTGATTTACCGTTCCGAATGTCCTCCGGGAAGCGGAAAGCTCACCTGGCAAAGCAAGACGGCGGATGTCTTCGATTCCGGCTACGCCTCTACCATCAATTCCGAGGTCAAGAGTCTGAGCCTCAACTCCTGGGAATTCCTCATTCCCGAGGAGGCAGATGACCTCTTCGGCTTAAACTCCCTAAGCCATGAGCATCTGGGCTATATGACCCTGGCCGTCAATCCCTACCGCAGCGATGACACCTCCTTCGGCGTGACCTATACCGATCCCAGGCTCTACAGCAAATATGCCTTAAGAGATTTCTTCCGTTACCGATACCGGGATCCCTCCGATCCCATAGCCCCCTGGGTTTTTAGCAATACGCCCCCCTTCTACAGTTACTCCTCCGCCCCATCGGGGCTGGAGCTGACCGCCTTAAATAATCTGAACGCGGCCTGGGGAACCTCTTACACCGTTTGGGGCACCTCTTCAGGAGATCTTCTTTCGGGCACCAACGCCTGGGGCACGGGGACCGGCTTTATGGATGAAAGAGGCAAAGGCGTCTTTTATCCAGCCAATCAATCCTGCGGCAATCTTGTCTATGCCAAGCAGTTCACCAATCCCTCCTTTCCAGCGGTGCGCAAGGATCTGGATGACTTTGTAGAAGTTTTCGCCGCCAAGCATGCCTCCGGCATCTGTGCCGCCGTCAAGGGCAATACCAAAAGCCCCTGCCTGATGCCCTACTACAACCCCCCCGATCCCGCAGCCAAGGGGGCCGCCCCCTACGTAGATTTCTTTTGGATGAACGCTTCGGCTCAGGATCTTTCGCGCGTCTACGACATTGGGGGAAAACCCGTCATGAAGGCAGACTACTCCACCGCCGATCCCGATTCCGCCGATGGGATGAGCGGGGTCATCGCCGCCATCACGTATGACTCCGCCAGGAATCGGACGATCATTTACGACCCTAACTTGCGCTACATATTCCGCGCGGGCTGGCCCATCCATTTCCCCAACCTGCCCGCCGACGCCTTCAATGGGGGGCAGTGCGCGTGGGGGAAGTATCCTGCCCCCAAGGTCCAGGCGGCCTTCTGGAATACCATAGAAGTGGATGGGGATTATCGCTGCGTGGGCGGGGCGGGAACCGTTTTTGAGAAGCGACCCCATCATTTAGATCTCCGCACTCAAGCGCAGAGAGCCCAGAAGATGATCGGCGATTTGGATGCCGCTCTCAACCTTAAGGGACTTGACGGGTATCACTTCCTCATGGGCTGGGAGCACTGGGGACTCTTCGATAATGGGGCGATGCAATGGAACGAGACTTATAACTTTGGCCTTGTGACCCCCAGGGACAACGCCTATGACGGAGTGGAAGCCGCGCAAGCCGTCGGCAAGGATGCTGATGGGAGGTGGATCGGAGGAGAGGATAGAGACTATGGGGATCTCATCGGTCCCTTGTCCAACTATTTGAAAAGCATCTACTATCGCATCCAGTGGTCCGGCACCCCCCCTTCTCCCGACACGACGCCGCCCACCGTCTCGATGACTGCTCCCGCCGACGGAGCGAACCTCATAGGGACGGCGGCCGTCTCCGGGACCGCCTCGGAC
>JACQPI010000015.1 GCA_016207585.1 Elusimicrobiota bacterium
ATCACCGAGGTGGAACGCCGCGCGGTCCAGGAGTCCGCGGAACAGGCGGGCGCTCGAGAGGTCTACCTGATAGAGGAACCCATGGCTGCGGCGATCGGAGCGGACCTCCCGATTCAAGAGGCCCATGGCAACATGATCGTGGACATCGGCGGTGGAACGACGGAAGTGGCGGTTATTTCCCTGGGGGGGATGGTCGTTTCAAAATCCATCGATATCGCCGGCGACGAGATGGATGAGGCGATCATACAGCATTTTCGCAGGAAATATAACCTGCTGATAGGGGAGACGACCGCGGAAGAGGTCAAGATTCAGATCGGCTCCGTTTTTCCGCTCAAGGAAGAGAAGACGATGGAGGTGAAGGGCCGGGATCAAGCCACCGGCCTTCCCAAGACGGTTCTGATCACGTCCGAAGAGATGCGCCAAGCGCTGATGGAGCCGGTGCAGCTCATTCTTGACGTGATCAAAAATACATTGGAGGAGACTCCGGCGGAATTGGCTGCGGATTTGGTGGATCGAGGGATGGTATTGGCTGGCGGAGGCTCCCTGCTGCGGGGCATCCCGGATCTGATCCGGCAAGAGACGGAACTTCCGGTGCACCGCTCGGCCGATCCCTTGAGCTGTGTCGCGATAGGAACCGGGAAATTTCTGGAGGAGCTGGAGCGCATGAAGCACCACAGACCCGACTTTATCATGTCCTATCGCGCAGATTCTTCCCGTTAACTATTCGTCGGGAGGGCCACTCCTCCTCCGCTGCCCCGCATAAAGGCGATCGCATGAATCGCGATAGACGCTTGGCCAACGGCCTGCTGTTGATTTACGGCGCCATTTCGGTGCTGGCGCTCACCCGCCCCCTGTCGGCGCCCGTGATGGCGGTCCGGACTTGCGTGTCGTATCTGTTCAATCCAATCCCCTATTTCGGGACGCACGCCATCGATCGCCTCGCGGCCGTGCCCTCCGGGTTCGCGCACTTGATCTCGGCGGACATTGAGAACCACCGGCTGCGGGAAGGCCTCAAGCAGCTCCCATTGATGGAAGCCGAGATGAAGTCCCTGAAGCTGGAAAACGAACGCCTGCGCGCCACGTTGGGATTTTCTCCCCTCCCCGAAAAAAACCTCCGTTGGGCGCGAGTCATAGAGAGGGAGCCTGTTTACTGGCATCGCACCCTATTGGTGGATTCGGGCCGCGAGCAGGGAATCAAAATCAATGCCCCGGTTCTCGGGATTTCCCGGGGGCGATTGGGCTTGGTGGGCCGCGTGACGGAATTGGGACCGCGGTGGGCAAAAGTCCTTCTAATGACCGACGACCTTTCCTCGGTCGCCGCGTACCTCCCTGGACAGGGCTGGGAGGGGCTCGTGGAGGGGCGGGGCGGCCCGTATCTGCGGATGAATTACCTCCCGATCGACGCGAAACTAGAGACCGGGCAGGCGGTTTTTACCTCGGTCACGAGCGCTTCCTTCCCGCAGGACATTCCGGTCGGGCGGGTCACTCGGCTTTTTCAACAGGATCCCTTCTTGACCTTTCAATCGGTGCAGGTGGCGCCGGAAATAGAGGCATCCTCCCTGAAAGAGGTCTTGATTTTGGAGCCGAAGCGCCGCGCCGATGAAAACATCCGCCCATCGGAGCCGCCCTCATGAAAATCGCCTACGGCGCGGCGGTCTTTCTGTCCGGTATTTTCCTTGAATGGATATGCTCGACGCATCTGGCCCTACTGGGGCTCGCGCCCCAGGTGCTGCTCATATTAACCGTGTCGGTCGCGCTGCTGTCCGGCCCGGCGATCGGCCAGTCCTTCGCGTTCGGCTGGGGGCTGTATCTTGATCTCATGAGCCCGCACCTTTTCGGCGCTAACGCGCTGACGCTGACTTTGATCGGATATTGGGTCGGCGTCGTCCGCCGCCAGATGGATGCCTCCAGCCCGGCGTCTCAAGCGATGCTGGCGGGACTGGTCTCCGTCCTTTATTTTATTCTGCTGGCTTTGATCGGCCTGGCGTTCCGGGGAAAGTTTTTTTGGCCGGGTTGGAGATTCTTTTTCTTGGAGCCGTTCCTGAACGCGCTGGCGGCGCCTTTCGGCTTCTTGTTCGTGCGCGCCTTGATGCCATGATGGATTCCGGACGGGAAGGACTGAACGCGAGGCTCGATATCCTATGGATGCTGGTGTGCCTGGGAGCCGGCATACTGCTCTTGCGGCTGCTGCATATCCAATTGGTGCAGAATGTTTACTATTCGCAGGCCGCGGAGCGCAATCGTACGCACGTCCTCCGACAGACGGCCCCGCGCGGGCGCCTGTACGCGCGCGGGGGGGAGATCATCGCCACCAACCAGGCCGTCTTTTCGTTGATTTACCTCCCCCCCAGCAAGGAGCAGGATGCCGGAACGCTGGAGAGGTTGGCCGGAGACCTGGCTCCGCATCTCAAGCAATACTCCGGGAAATTGCTGCAGGGCCTCTATCGCGCCATCCGAGAAGAGTCCGCGATCCGTCTGGCCGAAAAACTGCCTCCCAAGATAATGTTCAAACTGTCGGAGCTGAGAACTCTTTACCCGGGAATCAATCTGATCGTGGAGGCGCGTCGGCAGTATCCCTACGGCGCTTCCGCGGCTCACCTTTTGGGATACATGGGACGCATGGATGAAGCCAGCTGGAAGCGCCTGAAAGGACGGGGCTACCGCATCGATTCCTGGATCGGGAAGTCCGGCATCGAAAAGGTATTCGAACAAGACCTTCGCGGCCGAGATGGAGGCATCCGCATGGAGGTGGACGCACGCGGTCGACTTCGCCAGATACTGGAGAGCATTCCTTGGACCGCCGGTTCGAACATTTACATGACGATCGATTGGACTCTGCAGAAAGCGGCCGAAGAGGCTCTGAGGCAATCAACCTCGGGGAGCGGCGCGGCGGTAGTGCTCGACCCCAAGACCGGCGACGTCTTGGCGTTCGCGTCGCTCCCGGATTTCGATCCCAACCTGTTTCTTCAGCCGGACGAGGAGAATTCCCCCGGCCGAGCCGTCCCGGAGTTCAATCTCGCTTTGCAAGGCGCTTTTCCACCCGGCTCGATTTTCAAGATCATCACGGGAGCGGCGATGCTCAACGAGGGCAGGGTGAGCCCCGAGGATCGCGTTTTTTGCCCGGGCTACTTCGAGCTCGGCAACCGTCCCTTCATGTGCTGGGAGCACAAAGGGCACCGTTGGCAGGATTGGCTTTCCGGCATCGCGCACTCCTGCGATGTTTACTTCTATAAAATGGGCCTGCGAACCGGCGGGGAGCTCATCGAACGCTATCAGCGGATGTTTCGTTTGGGGCTCAAGACGCAGTTGGGCTTGCCGGGCGAGTCGGCGGGGCGCGTATTCGGTCCTGCGCAGCGACGGGCACGGGGCGGGGCCTGGTATGACGGCGACACCGTGAACTTGTCGATCGGGCAAGGGGAGCTGCTCGTGACTCCGATCCAGATGGCGGTCGTGATCGCGGCGGTCGCCAACCGAGGGACGATATGGCGGCCGCATCTCATCAAGCGCATCGAATATGAAGGCAAGCGCCCCGAATATCGCCAAGAGCCGGAGATCGCCGGACAGGTGCCTATGCGGGAGACCACATGGGAGCTTCTTCAGGAGGGTCTTGAGCGGGTCGTGTCGGATGGGACGGGGCGTGGGGTTCAAATTCCAGGGTTGACCATCGGTGGTAAGACCGGGACGGCGCAGAACCCCGGGGGAGATGACCATGCGTGGTTCGTGGCCTACGCGGGGCGCCCGGGCGAGGAGCCTAGCTTGGCGCTGGCGATCTTGGTCCATCATGGGGGTCACGGGGCGGAGGCGGCCATCCCCGTCGCGCGCCGGATCCTGCAGGCCGCCTTCCCTCAGAGCGCGAAGGCGCCCATCCGCCTGTCCACCGCGCCCGAGGGCGCCGCGATCCCGGTCGAGTTGATGCACAGGTCCGTCCTTCCTCAGGTGCTGCGTTGATCCCATGATGCTGAGAACCGATTCGGCCGGAATGCGCGGAAAGGTGGATTGGCTGTTGATCTTCGCGGCCGTCGGCCTGGTCCTTATCGGCAGCGTCATGATTCTTTCGGCGGCGTCTCCCCTGCTGCGCTATCCGCAGATCGTTCAGCGGCATGTGATGGCGTTGCTCCTGGGCGGAGCGGCTTTTTTGTTCGGTCTGGGGATGCATTATCAGGTATTTCAAGACCAATCCCGGGTTCTCTATGCCCTGACGCTTGCGATACTCGTGGCGGTGCTTGTGTTCGGTGAGACGGTGCGAGGCCATCGTTCCTGGATACGCCTGCCGTTATTCGCGTTCCAGCCGTCGGAGGTGACTCGTATTTGCATGATCCTCGTTCTCGCGAATTACCTGGATCGGCGCCATAAGCAGATAGAACGATTGGGAACGTTGATGGGGGCGATCGGCGTGGCGGTTCCCATCGTCACCCTGCTGCTGTTGCAGCCGGATTTTTCATCGGCGGCGCTGCTGTTTCCGGTGATTATCGCGATGCTGTTTTGCACGGGGGGAAGCCTCGGGCATATCGCCTCCATCACCGGGTGCGCAGGGGTAGCCGTCGCCTTGACGCTCCTGGAGTCCTTGTCGATGCTGCATCCGGAATGGAGTCAAAACTCCGGGACGCTGCAATTCGTGGGCCTCCTGAGCCGTTCCAATGGGTGGCTGGCCGTTGCGGCCGCTGCGGTTTGCGCCCTGACGTATTTGGCTTACCGCGCGTCCTTGGCCATGCGTTTTCGGTATCCGCCTCTCTATTATTGGGTGACCGCGGGGGTTTTGGTGAGCGGTCTCTGCGCCGGCATATTCATCAACCGCAACATCAAGGAGTATCAGCGCAACCGGTTTTTGGTCTTTTTGGCTCCCGAGTCGGATCCCCAGGAGGCCGGGTACCACGTCAACCAAGCCCTGGTCGCGATCGGCTCGGGGGGAGTGACGGGCAAGGGGATATTCTCGGGCACCCAGTCGCAATTGGGATTTTTGCCCGAGAGGCATACCGACTTCATTTTCGCGGTTATCGGCGAGGAAATGGGTTTTTTGGGGGCCGCCGCGGTATTGGGCTTGTACCTGCTGTTGATGGGGCGCATCGTGCATGCCGCGCGCCTGTCTCGTGACCGGTATGGGTTTTTGGTCTGCACGGGACTGACCGCCATGTTCGGCGCCTATTTCATGGTGAACGTGGGGATGTGCCTGGGGGTGATCCCGGTGGCAGGGATTCCTCTGCCTCTGGTGTCGTATGGAGGGTCCAGCCTTGTGGCCAGTTTATGGGCTGTCGGGATCGTGGCTAATATTTACTCGAAACGTTACGCGTTCGCATAGAGGAGGAGCTTGATATGGATCAACAAGATCAAGATTTGAGGGAAACGCCGCCGCAAGGGGATCCGCGGCCGCAGGAGGAGCCCATCAACGAAATGACGATGGAAGAGGCCCTGGCTCAATTCGAGGGGGAAGCGGAGCGGCCCACTCGGGATCCGGCTCCCGCGACGGAACCGCCGGCTCAAGAAAGCGCTCCGAGGCGCGGGCAGACGCCTCGGACGGGGCAGCCGTCCTCGGGGGCGGGCGAACGCGATGTCCGCCACGGACACTCGCGGGAACCCGGCGGGCGCCGTGGGAACCGCGAAACATCCGCGGACGAGGGCGGCGGGCGGGAGCGGGCACGCACCGCCAGGCCCACCGCCAAGGTGGAGGTGCTGGCGAACACCTCCTTCGAAGAGACGCGCGTGGCCATTCTCGAGGACGGGCGCCTCGTCGAGCTCTTGTGGGAGCGGCGCAACGCGCAGAGCATCGTCGGGAATATTTATAAGGGCGTGGTCGAGAACGTCCTTCCCGGCATTTCTTCGGCTTTCATCAACATCGGGTTCGAGAAGAACGCCTATCTCTACATTTCCGACGTATTGGGGGATACTCGCCAGCCGATCGATCATATCCTGAAAAGGGGCCAGCAGGTCATGATCCAGGTCGCCAAGGAAGCGATCGGAACCAAGGGCATGAAGGTCTCGATGGATGTCACGCTGCCGGGCCGCTATCTGGTGTTGTCTCCCTTCCAAAAGGACGTCGGCATCTCCAAGCAGATCATGGATGCGGCGGAACGGGCGCGGCTGACCGCGATCATAGAACGCATCGCGCGCGAGTTATTGGAGGGAAAGGGTCTCGTGGTCCGAACCGAAGCCGAGGGAGCGACCGAGGCGCAGCTCGTGCGCGAGGCAAAATACCTCCTCCGCGCCTGGGAGGCCATTCAGAGACGATACGAGTCCGGCCCGCCCTCCTGCCCGCTCCATAAGGATTTGGACTTGACGATGCAGGTGGCGCGCGACGTGGTTACCGAGGAGACGTATGTGTATCTTCTGGACAACAAGGAAGAGTATCATGACGTCCTTGATTTCGTGGGGAAGATTTCTCCGGAATTGAAGGACCGCATCCGCCTCTACGACGGGAAGACCCCGATCTTCTCGGCTTTCAACATCGAATCCGAGATCGAAAAGCTGAGGCAGACCAAGGTGTCCTTGCCGAGCGGTGGAACCATCGTCATCCAAGAGGCGGAATCCTTGTGCGCCATCGACGTCAATACCGGCCGCTTCACGGGATCTAAATCCCAAGAGGAGACGGTAACGATGACCAATATCGAGGCGGCGCAGGAAATCGCCCACCAGCTGCGGCTGCGCAATATCGGCGGGATCGTCGTAATCGATTTCATCGATATGCGCAGGGCCTCGAACCGGAACCGCGTGATGGAGGCGTTGGCCGAGGCGGTTCAACGGGACCGCGCTAAAATACGCATCCTTCCCATCACCCGCCTGGGCCTCATCGAGATGACGCGGGAACGCAAACGCGAATCGACCGTGAGCCTGATGACGGACGAATGTCCGGAATGCCGCGGCGCGGGGCGCGTGCTCTCGGCCGAAAGCCTGCGAATACGGATCCAGCGGGAAATCCACGGCCTGACCCATGGACGCCCTGGCGGCCAGATCCGGCTGCAGCTGCATCCGCAGCTGGCGGAGGCGTTTAAGGAGAAGCAAGGCGTCATTGAACGCAACGTCCACCGGGCCATTAAAATTCATGGGGATTCCATGCTGTCGTGGGAGGATTACCGCATCATCCTCGAATAAACGAGGCGGCGCGGGGGTCATGGAGATGCGCTTGGCAATCGGATCGTCCGGTCGGCGCCGACGCCTGCGCGCGGCATTCGCCGCGGCGGCCGCGTGCTTTTTTGCGCGCGCGTCGGCGCGCGCGGGCGACATCGAGGTGGCGGTCTCCGGACGATATGCCGGCTCGGTATCGAGCTATCGTCTCGGGGGGGCGCACTATCTGGAGGCTAAGCAGGCCGGGGAAGTTTACGGCGGCCAAGTCTACTGGTACCCCGTGACCGGGCGCGTTCAGATCAGCTTGCGAGGGCAGCAACTCCGCTTCATGACGGGATCGAAAGAGGTCCAATTAGGCTCGCAAGGCATGCAGCTTTCCAATGAGATAGTGACGCGCGCCTCGCGGGCCTTCATCCCGCTGGAGTTTTTTCTTTCTCCGGAGTTCGCAGCGTTTTCCCGCATGGACTCCCAGTTCAACGCCGAGACGGGGCACCTCTCCATCGAGCCCCGCGCGACGGTCGGCCCCCTGAAATGGTTTTCATACCAGGACAAGAGCCGCGTCGAACTGCCGCTGGATGCCGGCGTAGGGTTTACGATCCATCGCCAAGGCAAGTCCGGGATCGAGGTTTCCATGCCGCTCGGGCAGATCGAAGGTTCCGAAATGGTCCAGGTCGGCGACGGCATCCTCGACGCTCTCCGGCTGCGCCAGGAGCCGAAAACTGTACTCTTGGCGATCCGGTTCGATCCGGGAGCGAAGCGTTGGGAAAGCCGGGAGCTTAAGGAACCGCGGCGCCTGGTCATCGACGTGTACGGAAAATCGAAGCCCGTGGCTTACCCGGAGGGCGTGCCTCCTTCGGGGACCCGGACCCCCTCCGGTTCGCCGCGCGTTGCGGCTGAGGACGCCCTCGCGGCCGCCGGCATGCCGGCGGCTTCCACCGCCGCAACGAGGACCGAGGCCGTCGCTGGGCCCCGTAAACGCAAGATCGTGGTCGATGCGGGCCACGGGGGTAAGGACGAGGGCGCCTCCAGCCGTCGCCGCACGCTGGAAAAAACCGTCAACCTCCTGGCCGCCAAAGAACTGGCGCGTCTCCTTAAGGAAGAGGACGCGTTTGAGGTGATCTTGACCCGGGAAGACGACACTTTCGTCGCCCTCGATGAGCGGTCCAGAATCGCCAACGACGCGCAGGCGGATCTTTTTATCTCCCTTCACTGCAACGCGACGAGAGACCGTTCCGAGAACGGGTTCGAGATATACTTTCTATCCGAGCGTGCCTCCGATCCCGAGTCCCAGCGCGTCGCCGACATCGAAAACGCCGTATTGCGCTTGGAGGGGAAATCGGGCGAGGAATTCGAGGCGCAGCAGGTGCTGCACGCCTTGGCCCGAACCGAGTACATAAACGACGGAGCGGAACTGGCGGGGCTCATCGCGCGGAATTTCGACAAAAGGGTCAACCTCGGAAATCGCGGGGTGAAACAAGCCGCCTTCTATGTGCTTCGCGGGACGAACGCGCCCGCCGTCCTCGTGGAGCTGGCCTTTCTCACCAATAAGAAAGACGAGGCCAAGCTGCAGTCTCGGCGCTTCCGGCGTAAACTGGCCGAGGGGATTTACGCCGGGATTCTGGATTTCACGAAAAGACACAACTGGGAGCTGTCTCAGTAAGGGCCTGTCAAGCAATAACTATGAAACGTTCGCGGTTGCCCATAGGAATCTTTGACTCGGGTGTCGGGGGGCTTACCGTCCTGAAGGCTTTGCGAAATCGCCTGCCGCGCGCGGACATCCTCTATTTCGGGGATACCGCGCACGTCCCCTACGGCTCCAAGTCCAAGGAGGCAGTGACCCGCTACGCCCTCGCGATCTCCCGGTTTTTGATAGGCCGGGGAGTGAAATTTTTGGTCGTCGCCTGCAATACCGCTTCGGCCTTGGCGCTGCCGACTCTGCGGCGCACGCTCGGCGTTGCGGTCGTGGGCGTCATCCGCCCCGGCGTCCGGGCCGCCGTCCAAGCGACGCGCAGCGGGCGCCTCGCCGTGATCGCGACCGAGGCGACGGTCGCCAGCCACGCCTATCGACGCGAGATCCGTCGATCGAACCCGCGATTACGAGCCATCGAGACGGCCTGTCCCTTGTTCGTTCCTCTCGTGGAGGAAGGTTGGTGGTCTCATCCGGTTACCGGGATGGTCGCACGGCGGTATTTGCGTCCCGTTTGCCGTCATGGAACGGACACCTTGATCTTGGGCTGCACCCATTATCCTTTCCTGCGCCCGGCTTTGCAGCGGGTGATGGGACCGAAAGTTCGGCTGATCGATTCGGCAGAAGAAACCGCCCGGGAGGTATCCTCGCGATTGAGACTTTCGGGGCTTTTGCCGGACGCGGGACGCGGTCGGACCGAGTTTTTCGCTTCGGACGGGCCTGAACGATTCCTGGCTCTCGCGCGAAAGTTTCTTGGGAAACCCATCGAGGAGGTAACGATCCGCCGTGTCGACTAACTCTGCGGCCGCGCTCCTCGCGGGTTTCAGCCTCGTTTTCTGGACCGTCGGCTGCGCCGGCTCCGGCCCGTTGGGGCCGAACAGCCGCGGGGTCCCTTTCGAGGATCTGACGCTGGAAAATATCTTCTCACGCTGGCCTTCGGGACAGCAATATCTCGAAGGGACCGGAACGGGCCGGCCCGCGCCGGGACAGCGGGAGACCGAGGCGCGGCGCCGGGCGGCGCGCGACGAAGCGGCGATCGAGGCGCAGAGGCAGCTGATCGTCCAGCTGGAATCGCTTGTTGGGCGAGATCGCATCCGGGATCTGTTGCGCAAGGCCGAGGTGAGCCGACTGG
>JACQPI010000196.1 GCA_016207585.1 Elusimicrobiota bacterium
ACCCCGCTGTGGTCGCTGGCCAAGATAGGCAGTCCGGCCCGCAGCGCCTCCACGTTGCTCAGGCCGTAGCTCTCATGGATGGACGGGGAGATGAAAAGGTTCGACAGGCGAAAATGGGCCTGTTTCCGTATCGGAGAGAGGTACCCCGGGAAAAAAACCCGGCATCGCCTCAGGCGCCGGGCCTCCGCGTGCACGCGCCGCGCATAGGATCCCCCGCGCATGAAAGCGGGTTCCCCGCAAAGAAACAGGCACAACTCCTGAGCGGGGAAATCCGGTGAGGCTTCCAGCAACCGCAGCGCCTCCAGCAGAAGGTGAAGGCCTTTCTCGGGAGAGATCCGGCTCAACGTGATCAAGGCCCTCGTCTGCGGCCCAAGCCGATACTGAGTCCGCAAGCGCCGAACCTCCTGTTGCACGGCCGGATCCGGCGCCTGCTCGGACCACCCTCCCCACGGCACCACGAGCAGCCTCGACTCCAGGGGCTGCGCCGGCCCATGACGCGGGAAACCGCGGGAAATTCTGCCGTAGCAGCGGGCGATCGTCTCGGACATCCGGCGGGAGGGGACCGCCATAAGGCGCGAGTACTGTACCGTGCGATGCTGCTTCTCGAATACGAGCCGAAGGAGGTCCGGAACCGCCCAGTTCATCCCAATGCGCCCGAGCCAATCGAAGGCCCGGGTCAGACGATGGGGCTCCAAAACGTCGCGCAGGTACATCTTGTTGAAAAAATCCACGACGTCGACATGCCAGATCGATAGGATGGGATAACCCAACTGGGCGATGCGCGCCGCGTCCGGCCCTTCGGAGATATCGTTGAGAACGACGACGGTGTCTTGGACCGGGAAGAGCGTCGCGTGATCCGCCAGATAGCCCGTCGTCCGGTGCTCGAACTCCCGGCAAAAACGCGCGTATCCCAGCTCCGAGAGGCCGACCAATCCGTCGCGAGCGTGGGTTCGAATGGGGATATATTCCGCGTTCGGATCAGGGGAGGCCGCCCCGGATCCGATGGAAATCAGCTTGAAATCCTTGCGCCGCGTCCAGTGGCGAACGAGCTGCAATCCCACCATGGCCCCACCGCCCAGGGGGGTGCTGTCCATGGGATAGCCCAAGTGACTGCCGATGAAAACGAGCTTTTTCATGCGAAGAATCGGTTAAAATTATAGCATTAACGCCCAAATGCCATGAAAATGGACCGCAAGGTCGGCTTCATCCCGAAGATCAAAACGTCGCCTTGCCAGCGCGGCGGGGATGCTTTATAATGATTTTGCGATTTCCCTTGGAGAAAATATATGCTCCCATCCCCCGCTAAGATCGTCGTATGCGCCGGAGCGCGCACCCCGATCGGCCACATCGCGCGCTCCCTCGCCGCGCGGCCGGCCCGCGAACTCATGCGCGCGGCGGTCGCAGCGATCCTAGAGCGTTCGCGAGTCCCGAAAGATGCGCTCAGCGGCCTCCTCGTCGGCTGGGTCGGGCAGGGTTTCGACGCGCCCAACATCGCGCGCGTGACGCTCCTGGAGGCCGGCCTGCCGGAATCCGCCCAGGCGGTGACCGTCCAGAACAACTGCATCTCCTCCATCGAGTCGGTCGCCGCGGCCTCGCGGTTCATCCTGGCCGGTGAAGGGGACCTTTTCATCGCGGGAGGAACGGAGAGCATGTCCCACCTCCCCTACACGATCGCGGGGCATCGCGGCCAAAAGGAGCTTCGTTCCTTGGAGGCCCTTAAATCGGCATGGGCCGGCCTGCCCCAGAGCACCTCGGTGAGGATCATCGACGCGATGGAGCAGGGGTTGACGGATCCCGTCAAGAACATCAACATGGCCGGCACCGCGGAGGTGTGCGCGCAGATGTACGGAATCAGCCGCCAAGCGCAGGACGCCTACGCCCATGAGAGTTTTCGACGCACGATCGAAGGCTGGAACAAGGGCTTTTACGCTTCCCACGTCGTTCCCTTCGAGGCGGACGGCCAAGTCGTGCTGGACAAGGACGAATATCCCTTCTTGCGCGAGGACCTCGTGGCAAAGCCCCAGATGCTCGCCAAGGCGCCGGCCCTGTTCGACAACTCCGCGTACCGAATACAGGATTTCTATCGGGACTTCGGCGCGCACATCCAAGGTCGGGCATACGGACCCGACACGAAGGGAACCGTAACCCTCTTCAACTCCTGCGGCCGCTCCGACGGCGCGGCCGCCGTGCTCGTAACGACCGCGCCACGGGCCAAGGAGCTGGGCCTTGAAACCCTCGGCGAGATAAAAGGGTGGGGCTTCTACGGCAACAACCCCGCTCATATGGGCGTCTCGCCGGCTTTGGCCGCTCCGCTCGCGTTGAAACGCGCCGGCATTTCGTTCGACGCTCTCGATCTCATTGAGCTGCACGAACCCTTCGCCGCGACCGTCCTGTCCATATTCAAGATTGGCCGGGAACGATTCGGGCATGACTGGGAGGCCAAGCATCGGGAAGGAAAGCTCAATCCCCACGGCGGCTCCATCGCGCTCGGACACCCGCTGGGCGCCACCGGCACCCGGCTGCTCCTGAACCTGCTCTACGGGCTCAAGGCGAACGGCGGCCGTTTCGGCATGATCGCCGCGTGCGCCGGGGGCGGGATGGGCGGGGCGATGGTCGTGGAACGGTATTGATTATCGGCGTTTAAAGCCTTGCGGCTCCTTTTGAGCGTCTAATCCCGGCAGAAAGGCGGGAGCCTTCCAGAAAAGAAATTCACCTGCAAGATAAGCCGTCCCAATAACGGCCAAGAGGGCCGGGAATGCCGGCGTCCAATGCCCCGCGGCCAGGGCCAGAAGCCCATAGCCGATCGAGATGGCCGCGTTAAAAAAGGCCCCCTGGATTCCGATCATCGATCCCAAATTGTCTTTTTTAGCGTTGCTCTGGAAGTAGTTGAAGAGCAAGACGTAGCTGGGGCCGTAGAACATCCCGATAGGAATCAGGCTGATGAACATCGCCGTTTGGACCGTCAAAAACGGCAGCATCCCGGGCCAGGTCCAGACCGCGAACGGCAGCCAAACCGCCGAGAAACCCACGCCGAAAAAACGCAGCCAGTTCCGCTCCGTCATGCGATGCGCGATCCCCATGAGGCCGGTCGCGATCAGCGCGGCCGCGCCCGCCGCCAAAACGTTCCCCGGCATCAGCCGCCCAAAAACCCAGAGCGCCGCCAAGGCCGCCACCGCCGCCTGCACGAGCCGCTGGCCGGCGACCGTCCGGCCCAACAGCTTTATTTTCGGCAGCTCGGCTTCGGCGGCCGTGGAGATCAGGTTTCCAAAAAATAAGGCCCCCTGAAACTGCCCCAGAAGAAGCCCCTTGCCCGAGGATCCAGCCACTGTCTCGGCGATATGCGGCAGGCCGAAATACTGAAGCGGATACATCATGAGCGCGGCCAGCGCCAGGTAAAGCATCGAGTTGCGCAGGCGGCCCCGCTTTTCAGGTCTATCTCCTTGGGCGCCCGCGCCGCTCCAGAGAGCCTTGAAGGCGTCCGTCCGGGCGATCCAAACCAGAAGCGCCGCGGCGACCGGCAAGGGCGAATGGAGCAGCGGGTACGAGGCGATCGAACCCAGAAAGAGCGCCGCTTCCTTCCAGTATTTTTTCAGGAAGAAGTCTTTCCGGACAGGGCCCGGCCCTCGCGGCCGAGGCACGGCGACGTTCGGGATGAAAGGGAAAATGACGAGCAGCGCGATCAGCAAATTGATCCCGGCGGCCCCGGCGAAGACCGCGAAGGGATTCCATTGATCCACGATGTGTCCCAGTCCCAGGATAAGCCCGAAAGCCACCTGCAAAATCAGGTAGCTCATGAACCGCAGGCTGTTGACCGCGCTCAAATGCCGGGAAGGAAACAGCCTCTGCACGAAAGCTCCATCCGTCGTCATGATGGAAGACAGGAGCCAGCCGTCCGCCAGGGAGGCCAAAAGAAGGGTCCAAAAATTGAGAACGCCGAAGTAGTGGAATGCCGGAAGCGCCATAAGCAGGGCCGCTCGCGAGAGGGTGTTGATCGCCATGCCGGTGCGGGTCGGCAGGCGGTCGATGATCCAGCCGCTGACCGGGCCGGCCGCGATGCCCGCCATGAGACCGAACGCCATCAAGACCGCGTAGCCCGTCCAGCCCACGACGGGCACGGCAACAAAGGGATAGGCGATCGTGACGGCGATGAAAGTCAGGGTGCCGAGCATCAACTGCGAGAAATACGCGACGGTCGTCTTCTTGCCGACCGGCTCGCCTCCCATGGAATGCGCGCCGCTTGATCGGGCAGGGACGGGGGGCGACGCCGGGGCTCGGGCCCCGGCGTCTTCGCCGCGCCGCTGAAGCGCTTGGGAGGGAAGCGAGGCGACGGCATCCAGAAGCCGGCGGGTCGCCGCGGGGCCCTTGCCGGGCAGGACGAACGCGTTTTTCATCCTGGGATCTGCTGTTCCTCCGACGCTCAAGGTCAGCGCGCCTGGAAGGCCCAGTTCCATGTTGCGATCCGTGTCGTTTCCCGTCAGTTTTTCCGGAGCCTTGCGCAGGTCCAAGCCGGCGCGCTGCGCCGCCGCCGCGACATCGGGCAGGATTTCTTTGAGCTCGACCCATTTGGGGGCGAACATGCCGTCCCCGACAATAACGACATCGTCCGCGGAAATTTTCAGCCGTTCTACGATATGGCGCACCGCCACTGATTTATCCAATTTAGACAGCATGATATAGGGCGGTTTGACGGGGTCGTTGGCCAGCCGCGCCGTCACCTTGTAAGCGATGCCGCGGCGACTCAACTCTTCCCGCAACAGTTGGGCGGCCGCCAAGACGGCCGATTGCGGAGTACCCGCCTTCAACATCATGGAATAGCTGTAGGACAAATAGCTCTCGCCCGGTATCCCGCCGCTCCCGTCGTGCAATTCGGTGCCCAGCTCAGCCAGCCGAGCTTTCACGCCTTCGGCTGCTTGGCGTATCTTTTCCACTTCCACGACCGCCAAGGGCGGTTCTTCATAAAGGAGTTGAGCCTTCCCGTCCGCGCCGTAGCGCAGGACGCTGCCGCCCCGGCCGGCGCCGAGGATAATCCCTTCCCGCAGACGCGCCGGGATGGATTCCAATGATTCCAGGATCGTGACTTCCTCCGGATCCCTTTCCTCTTTGTACGGGCGGTCCGTGATGATGACCATCTGCTTGCCGGCCTCGCGGACGGCCAATATCCGCGCGACGGTCTCCGCGGAGGCGACGGCATTGTACAGATCGAGGGTATCGTCGAAATCCGAAAAAACGACGCTCTTGCGGGATGCCCTTTCCAATAGCCAGTTGAAAACGGTCTCCGAGACGACCGGCAGGCTGGCGACGATCCCGGTCTTTTCCGCGATGAGAGACAGGTCGTCTCTTAGGGCGTCATAGCGCTTTAGCTCGGAAGCGGCATCGGATGGCCGTCCCGCAACCGGAATGCCGTTGTCTCCCAGCCCGGTCCCCGGCCTATCCGAAAATGCAAGCAGCGAAGACGCCCGGCTTCCCTGGATAGCGTCGCCGATATGGGATTCCCGGCGCACAGGGTCGGCGGAATCCGCCATGTGAAGTTGATGAATCGCTCCTAGGATCGGTTGCGGCCTGGAAAAATCAACGGCGTGCCGAAGGCCTTCGGCGCGGGAGGCGCTTGTTTGGAGGAATGGAGGCTTAAGCCGGATATCCGACAGCGGGCTTACGATCGCCGCCGCTGGCGCAGCCGACCTGTTTCTCCCCTGGTCCGCCGACACCGGCGTAACCGTCGAGACCAGAACGAGAACTCCCGCAAGCGCCAGAGAGACGCCCCGGCGCAGGGTGGAAAGAGCGCTAGAAACCGTTCGAGGCATGGAATCTCCTCATAAAGCAAGCTGATTGTACTACGAAACCGCCCGGAAAACCCTGAGCTCAAATGCCCGATTATTCATAGGCCTTTTGACTTATATTTTTCTATACCCCTTTGAAAGTAAAATGGTCACGTCTTATGATCGTGAAACGCTTCCTCTCGCCGGCGCTGGTCGCCTCGCTCCTCCTGCCTCAAGCGGCGTGGGTCCAGCAAACGCGACAACCCGCTAAAACTCCCTCGACGAACGCGATAACGCCGCTCCGTCCGATCGCCTCGGTCCCGACCTTGCTTGCCCCAAGCTCTAACTTTTGGCCGTCGGCCGTTTCCGCGCGCGCGCAAAATTCGACGTTTGCTCCGCTGTTTTCTTTCCGCTCACGCGCGGTGCCTCCAAGCCCCTCGCGCGGACTCTCTTTCAAACAGCCTTCGACCCGGCGCGACGACTTGAGCCTGGCGGCGCAGGCCCTATCGGGCACGGCCGAGGCGGGAACGCTGCGTCCGGGCCTGGCGCGCCTGGGCTCGACGGCGGCGCGTTTCGACCCGGCCGCCGTTTCGCACAGCGGCATGCGGGAGGCGGCCTCTATAGAATTTTCGCGCCGCGCCAACCAAGCCGGCGAAACTTCCTCCGTCGCGCTAAATTTCCCCCAGGAGCCCCCCCAACCCGCCGCGGCCGATACGGCCGGAGCGAAGTCCGGAAGCAAAAAACGCAGGGGCGGCGGAGGCGACGGCGGAAGATCCGACGACCCCAAAGCGCCGAAGCGGGCTCCAAAATATCCAGCGCGCGACATCGATCTTAACGGCAAAGCGACGCTGCCTTCCACGGCTCTCCTGCCGGACCGCCCCATCGAGCCCCTCATCGTCGAGGCGATAGACGCGACGAACGAAACCATTCTGGTCGCCGCCTACGAATTCAAGTCGCGCGAGATACTCAAGGCCCTGCGCCGCGCGCGCGAGCGCGGAGTGAGGATCCAAGTGATTTTGGATTTCGACCACGTCTTCCCGGTCAAATGGAAGGATTCCGACTACGTGCCGGCTCGCAGCATCGAAATCCAATCCCTCCTGAACGAACGCTTCGACGTCCAAATCCTGCGCGGCATGTGGCGCTACGGCATCATGCACAACAAATTCATGGTTTTCGACGGGAAAGTGGCCGAGTTCGGCTCCTATAACTACACCTGGACGACCGAAAACCACCATTTCGAGAACGCCAAGTTCACCAACGACGCCAAACACGTGGCGGCGCTGGCCGCCTTTTGGAACTACATGCGCGAGCACAGCGTCGCCTTCGACCAGGCGCGCGGCCACCTTTGGCCGGAATCCCTTCCGCCCCCTCCGGCCGACCCAACCCCGTCGGTGAGACTCCACGATATTTTGCTCCCCACTTTTTTCTTTTCTCCCGGAGGGAGCGGGGAAGACTGGATCGTCAAGGCGATCGAAGCGGCCCGCGAGTCCATCGACGTTTCCGCGTTTATGCTGGATTCGACTCGCATCGCGCGGGCCCTCGCGGCCGCGCGCGCGCGGCGCGTCCGGGTCCGGGTCATCCTCGACCGCTCGCAGTTCGAGTCGGAGGGCCACGATCTCGTCAAGACTTACGGGGAGTGGCTCGCCTATCACGGGATCGCCGTGAGCCTGCGGGCCGGGCCCGATCCCGACGGCCCGAAAATGTTCCAGAAGAACCACAATAAGTTCATGGTCATAGACGGCGCGGTGGTCGAGACGGGCTCCATCAACTGGACCAAGAACGCCTCCCTTATGAATTTCGAAAACGGCCATTTCACCGATGACGCGACGGACGTGAAGGCCTATGGGATGTTCTTCGAGGACTTGTACGCGAAAGCCTCCCCGGTCGAGGCTCCGGAGATCGAGCCGAAACTCCTCACGGATGAGGAATTGGAGGAGATGCTGCGCC
>JACQPI010000194.1 GCA_016207585.1 Elusimicrobiota bacterium
GGCCAATATCTTGACCCGGGAAGCGAGGGTGCGCTCCAGTTTCGCGGGCAGGCGCACCAGGGGATGGAGGGTCCCGTCGATGCGCACGCGCGCTATGATCTCGCCGTCCTGGGGCTCCAGGTGAATATCGGATGCCCGGCGCTGCATCGCCTCCGACAAGAGCTCCTCCACCAGGCGCACCGCGGGCGCGTGAGGATCCTCCACGACCTCGCGCGACAGCTCCCCGTCGCGCAAGGCCAATCCCGTCCCGGACAAGTCTTCCGTCAAGCGGGCGAAGCGCTCGGCAAGCGACCGCGCCTCGTCATCGATGAGGCTGCCCGTGCCGTTCGGCGAGGGAGTCTCCAAAACGGGCTTCGGGGCCGGAACCGGGACCGGCGTCTGTGCATCCGGCTCCGGAGGGGTCCAGAGAGCGGCCTTCGGTTCCGGGGGCGGCTCGGGCAGAGATTCTATCTCGGGCTGAGACGACTGCCGAGGGGAGTGATCGGGCTCCGGCGTCTCTTTTTCTCCGAAAAACTTTCTAAACCAACCCGGCTTGGCCTCGCTCGAATCCGAAAAGCGCTCGAGGGGCAGGTCCCGGGCGAGATCGATCAAATGATCGCCGGAGCGGGCCACCGTCTCGACCTCCGCCCGGACCGGTGTCGCGCGCAAAGGGACGAGACGGCGGATCGTCTCCAGGATCAATTGATTGGGGCTGGATTTGCTCAGGAATTGGACCCCCTCCAATTGAATCGTTTCCTGGATCTGCTTGTGGGTCGAGGAGAACATCAAGATGGGAGTGGCGCGGAACTCCTCTTTAGACCTCAATTCGCGGACCAGCTCGAAACCGTTCATATGGCTCATATGGAAATCAACGATCAGAAGGTCCGGTCTATGGATGGCGTGCGACAGCATCCGCAAGGCCTCCGAAGCGCTCTCCGAAACGATGACTCCGTAACCTTCAAAGGAAAGGAGATCCCGTAAAAAACTGCGGCAGCCGACGTCGTCTTCCACCAGCAAGATCGTCGCGATGCCGTCGGCCTTTTCAGTCTTGCGCGCGAATTCACCCATGTCGCGGTATAGTATAAGGGAATTTCGGCAATATTCCAGTGATAATTAATGCGGCCTACGCGGCTATTTCGGGGCGGGCGGCGCGAAACGGCGGGACGAACTCCTCGAAGACCCGGTTGGCGAGGAAAACTCCGGAGCGGGTCAGGCACATCGCGCGCGGGCGGGCGATAGCAGGGCCGGCGTCGCGGGAAGAGGTAGTACCTCCTTGCCCGCGGTGCCGGGCGGATATTCCCCGCCCGGCGCCGGCAACCTCGATGAGACCTTGCGCCGACAGGCGTTCGATCGCCTCCCCGAAGGCGGCCTCGGACTCGGGCGTGAGTTCTACGCCCGAGAGCACCCGCAATCCCAGCAGGAGGGTCTCCCCGAGGCGCTCTCGGCCGCGAAGGCTCTCGGACTCGGCGACGGGGCTTTTGCCCTCTTCCAAGGCCCGGCAATAATCCGCCAGGCGGTCCAGGTTGCAATAGCGAATGCCGTCCAAATGGCCGCTCGCCCCGCAGCCCAAGCCGACGTACTCGCCGTTGCGCCAATAAATCATGTTGTGCGCGGACTCCCGGCCGGGCCGCGCGAAGTTCGATATCTCATAGTGCGTGAAACCCGCCCCGCGCAGGCGGTCCAGGGACGCCTCGAACATCTCCCGCGCAAGGTCCTCGTCCACCTCTACCTCCCGTTTGCCGAAAAGCGTGCGGTCCTCCACCTGGAGGCCGTAGAGGGAGATGTGGTCGGGTTCCAACCCTAGAACCGCGTCCAGGCTCGATAGCGCCTCCGGGAGCGTCTGGGTCGGCAGGGCGTACATCAAGTCCACGTTGAGCGAAAAGCCGCGTTCCCGGGCCTGTCGAAAGACTCTCAGGAAATCTTCCGGGCCATGCCGCCGGCCCACTATCTTGAGAAGCCTGGGCTCCATCGTCTGCAAACCGAGGCTGAGGCGGCCGATGCCCGCGCGCGCAAGAACCTCGAGCCGGTCCGGGGTCAGGCTCTCCGGGTTCGCCTCGAATGTCGATTCGGAGAACCCCTCCAGGGGGCCGAAATATTCGGAAACGACGCCGAACAATTCCTCGAGCTCCGCGCTCGACAGCTCGCTCGGAGTTCCGCCGCCTATATAGAGGGTATGGACGAAACGCCGTGGATCCGAAGCGGCGCGAGCCCGGGCGTGCCGGGCGGCTTCGAGCCTCAAAGCGTTTAGATATCGTTTAACCGAGCCGCCCTGGCCGGCGAAAGCGGTGAAGTCGCAATAGAAACACTTGATGGCGCAAAACGGAACGTGAACGTAGAGACCGCGCAAGTCCCTACCCTTTCTTCATGAAAGACGACAGGAAGTCGATGGGAACCGGGAACAGAATGGTCGAGTTCTTGTCGGCCGCGACCTCTGTCAGGGTCTGGAGATACCGGAGCTGTATCGCGGCGGAATCTCTAGACATGACGACGGCCGCCTCGGCCAGCTTCTGCGAAGCCTGCAGCTCGCCCTCGGCGTGTATGATCTTGGCGCGCCGCTCGCGCTCGGCCTCGGCCTGGCGGGCCATGGCTCGCTGCATCTCGGCCGGCAGGTCGACGTTTTTCACCTCGACCGTCCCCACCTTGACGCCCCACGGCTCGGCATGGAGATCCAGGATGTGCTGCAGTTCCTGGTTGATCTTGTCGCGCTGGGCCAGGAGGTCGTCGAGCTCCATCTTGCCAAGGACGCTGCGCAGCGTCGTCTGGGCGAGCTGGCTCGTCGCATAGAGGTAGTTCTCGACTTGGAGGATCGCCTTGGCCGAGTCGATCACCCGGTAGTAGATGACCGCGTTGACCTTCAACGATACGTTGTCGCGCGTGATGACGTCCTGCGCCGGAACGTCCAGGACGATCGTGCGCAGAC